>DATFTU010000415.1:0-2096 GCA_035261565.1 Bacteroidia bacterium | reverse complement strand
AACATACATTTTATCTAACCAGTTTTGGGTGGTATGTGCCGGGTTTTTAAACGGAAACATACGGTTAACTGCATATGTTAGTTGTGGTGCATCTATTTGTACGTTGTGTGTTTGCAGGTTTTGTGCATCGCTAACGTTCATGGTAAGCGTTGAGTTTCTGAACATTTTTGTAAAAGCAATATTTGACTGCAAGGTGCTGGTTAGGTATGTACTGGCCGATTGGTTATTGTACCGGCCAAAGCCTGCTGTGCCTGCATTTACCGAGGCGCTAAAACGTATAGTAGGGTCATATTTATTATCTTGTGTGTGCGACCAGGTAACACGTGCATTATATACTTTACTTAATGCATTGGCATCGTTTTTAATTCTGTCTTCAATAATACCTGATGTGTTTTGCGAAAAAACTACATTAAAACTACCGCTGTACTTATAATTTACTTTGTACTGAAACATGGGGGCTGCCGTACTACCAATAGCCCATGAGCCGTTGCCATATATGCTGCCATATAAACTAACATGCAATTTGTTGCTTACCGGAATAAAATAACCCATGTTTACCAGGTAAAAGCCCTGTGTGGCCGAGTACCCGTAGCTTGGCATAAGTATACCCATTTTTGATTTCTCTTTTTTTACATTGGGAAAAAAACCAAAGGGCAAACCCAATGGGGTGGGTATATTAGAGATTTCTAAAAATAAGGGGCCTGTAACAATTTTATCGCCCGGAATTACCTTGGCTTTGCTGGCGCGAAAGTATATCATAGCATCTTCAAACTCGCAGGGTATACATTTCATCCGTTTAATGTACATCACATTATTGGTGTCTTTTTTAACGGCTTCGCCAAAAATAAACATATCATTTTGCTTGGTTAAAATGCCAAATATTTTACCCTTTTTGGTTTTTACGTTATATACAATTTTTTCGCAGCGCATTTCATCTTTGCCTTGCTTAAATTGCGGGCTGCCTTGTATGTTGCCGGCGCTATCGGGCATACCAACGGCGGTAATCAGGTTGGTTTTATTGTCTATTTCAATAAAAGCGGCTTTTAAATCAAAATCTTCGTAATGCACAGTGGCATTTCCGTACAAATAGGCTTTTTTGTTTTCAGCCTCAAGCCTTATGGAATCATCGGCTGTATAATCAACTTTCGATTCAATACCCTTTTCATCATCTCCGCCGGCAGCAAGTGTATCTATGTTTTTTCTGAGGGTATCGGTCGAAGTTTTTTTAATGGTATCGGGGTTTTGGGTAAAAAAGCCGGTTTTAACATTTATACGAAAAGGCAGAAAAGTGTATGCTTTTACGCTGTTTATTAACACAACACAATTAAAAACTATTAGTATAAGGGCTCTTTTGCTCAAAATCTAAAAATACTTTTGTAAAAACAGCGCATAAAGCTACAAAAATAGCGTTAAGCACATGATGCTCATTCGTAACTACATAAAGCCCGTTAAGGTTTCGCTTTTTGCGTTTATAGCCCTGTTTCTATTTAGTGAAGCCCACATACCAAAAACCAAGCCAAAAGGTGTTAAAATTGTGGTTATTGATGCCGGGCATGGTGGAAAAGACCCCGGTTGCAATGGCGATGTGTTTAACGAAAAAACAGTATCGTTGGGTATAGCCCTTAAACTGGGCGAATTGATAGAGAAAAACCTGCCCGATGTAAAAGTAATTTACACCCGAAAAACCGATGAGTTTGTAGAGTTAGAAGAGCGGGCGCAGATTGCTAACCGCAATAATGCCGATTTGTTTATATCTATACACTGCAATGCGGCATCAAATTATGTGGTTGTTAAGGATAAAAATGGCAAAGTGCATTACAAAACCTATATAGATAAAAAGGGTAAAGCCCATAAGGTTGAGGTGCATAACCCCAAACCCTTTGGCAGTGCAACCTATGTAATGGGTATATCTAACGAAAAGGGCAAGCTGAACACCGCAAAACGGGAAAATGCCTCGATGTTGTTAGAGGATAATTATCAGAAAACATACAATGGTTTCGACCCCCAAAGCGATGAGGCATATATTGTTATGAGTCTTTGGACGGGGGCTTTTGTGGGGCAAAGTGCCGATTTAGCTTCTAAAATTCAGAAAGAAT
>DATFTU010000414.1:0-3149 GCA_035261565.1 Bacteroidia bacterium | reverse complement strand
GCGGGGTTTCCTTCATTAAACAGCACGATGGATATTTTATTATCTCTGCAAAACAATGGAGTAGATATGATTGAGGTCGGCATGCCTTTTTCCGACCCCTTGGCGGATGGCCCGGTTATACAACACAGCAGCGAAGTCGCTTTAAAAAACGGAATGAATTTAGATTTACTGTTTGAGCAAACTAAATATGTCCGTAAGCAAATAAATGTGCCACTGGTACTGATGGGTTACTTAAACCCTTTGCTGCAATACGGTGTAGAAAAGTTTTTGCAGCGTGCTTCTGAAAATGGTTTTGATGCTTTAATTGTACCCGATTTACCTATGAGAGAATACGAACTTTATTACAAAACCTTGTTTGAAAAATATAACATAAAAAATATTTTTTTAATAACTCCTGATACACCCAAAGAACGAGTACACAAAATTGATGGTTTATCAGATGCGTTTATTTATCTGGTAGCTACATCGGGCACAACCGGAATGAAAAGCACTATTTCTGATAAGCAAGAAGCGTATTTTAAACGTATAGCTTCGTATCAATTAAACAACCCGTTGTTGGCAGGTTTTGGAATTTCGAACAACGAAACGTTTGAAAAGGCCTGCCTGCATACAAACGGCGCCATTATTGGTAGTGCTTTTATTAAGGCTTTAGAAAAAAATATTAATATAGAACAAGGTGTCAAAATTTTTGTACACTCTATTAAACAACCGGAAAATATCCATAAATAAAATACTATGATAATACAATTAGAAAATAAGCTTGGCGAAGCGCAAAAAAAACAAATTTTAGATGCTGTTACGGGTATTAATTACAAAGCTACCGAGGCAAATACGCAGTTTGGCAGGTATTTGGTTTGCATTGGTAAAAGCGATTTTGATATCCGTTTAATAGGCAATATAGTGGGCGTTCGTGATGTACACCGAGTATCGGATAGCTATAAATTGGTTTCACGCAAATGGAAAGTTAATTACACCGCTATTGATTTGGGCGATGGAGTAGTTATTGGCGGAAATGAATTGGCCATTATGGCTGGCCCCTGCTCTATAGAAAATGAAACCCAGGTGCAAAAAATAGTAGCTCATTTAAAGCAAAACAATATTCGCATTATGCGTGGCGGTGTTTTTAAACCCCGCAGTTCGCCTTACGCTTTTAGAGGTTTGGGAATTGAAGGGCTAAAAATGTTTTCAAGTATTTGCAGGGAGAATGGCATAAAAATTATTACCGAAGTAATGCAGGTATCGCAAATTGAGGATATGCATGATTATGTGGATGTGTTTCAGGTGGGGGCGCGCAATTCGCAAAACTTTAATTTGTTGGATGCCCTTGGTGAAATAGATAAACCCGTTTTAATTAAACGCGGCTTGAGCGGTACCATTGATGAATTATTACAATCGGCCGAATATATATTTAGCGCCGGCAATGAAAAACTGATGCTGTGCGAACGTGGCATACGCACTTTTGAAAATGCTTACCGCAATACTTTTGATGTAAATGCCATTCAGGTTTTAAAAGATAAATCGCATTTACCAGTTATTGCCGACCCATCTCATGGAGTTGGCATAAGAGACTATGTAAGCAGCATTGCCCTTTCATCGGCAGTAGCAGGCGCTGATGGTGTTATTTATGAAGTACACGAAATACCAGAAGAAGCCGCCAGCGATGGGCAACAAACTTTAAACTTTGATGAAAGCACGTTGCTTTGTAATCAGCTAAGAAAGCTGGATAAAGTATTTGAGTAGTTTTTTTGGTAATCGTATAATTATCACCAATAAAAGAAAATAAAAAAACCTCTCATTTAATCCTTAATTACGCAAATCTCAGTTAGCAGATAAAAAATATAAAACAATATTATTAAGTTTTCATTTATAATTTTTTCACTCTATTTATAAAATGAGGCCAATAATCCTAAATAAAATGATGATAAAACTAAATTATACAATACATTATTTGATAAATATTTAGGATATTCTTACCATATAAAAGAAGAGGAATACGATTACGTTTATAAATAATATTCTTTGGATTTATTAAAATAAACGTATTGTGTCCAATTAAAGTGTCTGTAATTTTAGACTTATTAATTTGAATTATAAGTATGTTTTTTTAACTTTATAAAAAAATCTTATGTTTTCATTTTTTAAAAAAAGAAAAAAAGAACTACTGATTTTTATAGTAGAAGACAATGAAATATACTTGCGTCAGTTAACTTTTTTTTTAGAAAAAAAGTTTGGAAAAAAAATAACAATCAAAACATTTAAAGTGGCCGAAATTGCGCTACTCGAATTAGATACAAAACCCGATTTAATTATAATGGATCATTTTTTAAACTCTAAATACGAAGACGCATCCAACGGTTATACCATGTTAGATGAGATTCATAAAAAGCACCCGGAGATAAAACTTATTCTGCATACATCGCAATCTGATGTTGACCTGGCCATTGAAGCCATTCGGTCAGGCATATGTAAATATGTATCTAAAAATAAAGAGGGCTTTGAGCACATTGCGGAAATAATAACCGCCATGTATGAAAGATAAATTAGCAATGAGCAAAGAAAACCCTATTCCAAATAACGAAAACCAACGATTAAAGGCCCTAAAACAATACAAGGTTTTAGATACTTTACCCGAAAAACAATTTGATGATATTACGCGCCTGGCATCCATTATTTGCGAAGCTCCCATCACACTTATCAGCCTTATTGATGAAAAAAGGCAGTGGTTTAAATCAAAAGTAGGTTTAAACACTCCTGAAACTCCCAGAGAAATTTCGGTGTGCCAACACGCCATTCTTACAGATGAAATATTTGAAATAGAAAACTCACTTGAAGACGAGCGTTTTTCTACAAACCCATTAGTAACCGGTAAAACCAACATTCGCTTTTATGCAGGTGCCCCGCTTAAAACACCTGAAGGGTATAACATTGGTACACTTTGTGTTATTGATACCAAGCCCCGCAAACTTACACCCGAACAGCGAGAGGCATTAACCATATTAGCCAATGAAGTAATTACCAATTTAGAATTACGAAAAGAGCATACTGTATTACAAGAAGAAAAACAGGCAACTGCAGCGGCTAACAAATTACTCCATTCTTTTTTTAATAATACGCCTTCGCTTATCGCCATGAAAGATGTGGAAAAGCGA
>DATFTU010000413.1:0-4760 GCA_035261565.1 Bacteroidia bacterium | reverse complement strand
CCATTTGCATCATATTTGGCTACAAACAGACATTCATACCCACTTGGGTTTATCATATTAACCCCAGGCCCGGGATTAAAATCAGCAGAACCTGAAACCAGCCAACCTGTTATATAAATATTTCCATGGGCATCAACCGAAACAGATTTCGATGTGGCCTCTTCATACTGTCCCGTTCCAATACCAAATGCCCAAATATAATTTCCATTGGGGTCGTACTTAGCAACAAAAATATCCGAATTTCCAATTGATCTAAGTGTATCAAAACCCGGCCCGGGGTTAAAATCAACTTTACCTGTAAAAAAACCGGTTACAATACAATTACCTGCATTATCATGTGCGATTGAATTGCCGTTGCCATTACCCAAGCCATAAGCCCATTGATATTGCTGCGCTTTTGCAAAGCCAAAATAGCTAACTAATAAAACACATAAAAAAAATTTCATATTTAAGATATTATTTTAGTAAGAAAATAGTAGTAACGTTCAGTATATATATTTATTGCTTCAAAACTTATATGCGCTAACCAAAGTTAGTGATATGTTTTTGGTATTGCTAATCTCAGTTTTTTTACCCTAATTGCAATATACAAAAAATTAAAAAATCTTACATCAAAAAACACTTAACAGAACCTTGTTTATAAAGTTCATATCTTAAAAATACCGAATGGAATTTTTGTTTTAACTTTAGGCTGTGGAATTGAACTCGAACATAAAGAACTTAAGCGACTTTTTTACCAAGAAAACAATTGGTGGAGAAGCCAGTATAAACGATTTGCGCGATAAAGAATTTTCAGGAGCTTATATGAGTGCTGAAGAGAAACGTGCTTTGCATAACTACGATAATTATCGTATAAATCTGCTTAATGCGCAGGAAAACGAAGAAGCTTTTCATAAAACATACCGTCAGTTGCAAGTAATTGCTAACCTTGGCGATTGGAAAGAGTTTTTGAAAGCGGATTACAGTAAATAATACTTTTTAAATTTTGGTTATTTTATATACTTTTTCATAAAAAGAAAAAGGTTAGTTTTATTAAAACTGAAAATATATAAAGGGTTGCATATCTGCACTTAATGCCTGATATAATATAAATACAGCCATAACAACTACTAAGCCCATAACAGGTAAAGGGCTTTTGCTAAAAGTAGTTCTATAAATATTTTTAAAACTTTCAGGCAGCCAGTGTATTAAGTACCCTGCCAGCATTACTAATAAAACAGTTTTATAGGATGTAAGCACCGGTAACAATAACTCAACTCCGAAGTGATTTTGAATTCTGTCAAATAAATTGGCTACGGTTTCTAAATCATCGCTACGGAACCAAATACGCGTAAAGCTTATAAATAGTAAGGTTACAAGCACACATAAAACTTTAACAAAAAAATTAGTTGAATTTTTAAACGGAGATATTTTTAGCCATAGTTTATGAATTACCAAACCTAAACCGTTAAGGCCGCCCCATATCATAAACATCCAACTGCTGCCATGCCATAAACCACCCAGTAACATGGTTATCATTAAATTTATGTTGGTGTTTAATGTTTTTTTAAAGCCTTCAAAAAAATACATCAGTAATCCAAATATTAATGCTGCAACCGGAAGCAAAATAAATAGCCAGGCCTTACCACTCAGTAAAATAAAAACACTACATAAAATAAAAATACAGATATATGAGCCTACACTGCCTTTACGGTTTCCGCCAAGTGGTATATATAAATACTCTTTAAGCCAACTTGATAACGATATATGCCAGCGTTGCCAAAACTCGCTTGTGCTTTGTGCTTTGTAGGGCGATTTAAAATTTGTTTTTAACCTGAAACCCAACAGCAAAGCTACGCCAATGGCAATATCAGTATAACCTGAGAAGTCAGCATAAATTTGTAAAGAGTACCCGAGTATGCCCAATATAACCTCAATACCACTATAGTAATTAGGGTTTTCGAAAATACGGTCTACAAAATTTACGCCTACATAATCTGCCATTACTTTTTTGGCCAGTCCGTTTAAAATCCAAAAAAGTGCCAGCCCAAATTCGGTTTTTAATAATGTATAAGGCTGGTGTATTTGATATAAAAACTCGTGTGCTTTTACAATGGGGCCAGCCACCAGATGTGGAAAAAAACAAACAAAAAAACCATACTCAAAAATATTGTTTACAGGTTGTACTTTTTGGCGGTACAAATCAATAATATAAGACAAGGATTGAAAAGTAAAAAACGATACACCTACAGGCAGAATTAATTTATCGACACTAAAACCTGTACTGAAAAACGAATTACTAAAATGTGAGAAGTGATTAAAAAATTTAAAATGTGTACCAAAAATTTGATTAGAACTTTCGGTAAAAAAATACGCGTATTTAAAATACCCTAATAGCAATAGGTTTATACAAACACTACAAGTAACAGCCAGTTTTTTTACGGTATTTTTTTTTGCAGTATAAATAAGCCTGCCCCAGCAATAATCGCTACAAATAGTAAAAAGCAAAAGCACAATAAACACGCCGCTTGTTTTGTAATAAAAAAACAGGCTTACTAAAAATAAATATACCGTACGCGCTTTACTGAATTTATATAAGAATGAATAGAAGAAAAGCACTACGGCAAAAAACATCCAGAAGAATAAGTGGGTAAACAGCAAGGGCTTATCTTGCTGAAAAGAAATAATGTTTTGCAGTATGTTTTGTAAAAACTCGTTCAAAATAAAAGCGTACTAAAAATAGTACGCTTAATTTAATTTACGGTATTTGTTATAACTAATTTTAAGGCTTTGAATGTTGATTACGCTTTCTTTTTCTTTTTAAAATTAAAACCGCGCACGTTTGAGTTAAACTGATAGCCCACATTTAAAATAGCCGCAATGGTACCAAACTTATGGTTGGCAGTGCCGTTGCCTGCATATTGTACAAGGCATTGTATATAATCAGCATAAGAGGCTTTTGTTGTTAGCTCAACACATAAATGATTCCAAAATTGCATTCTAAAACCGGTTTCTACGCCTGCAATTACACCTGCTATGTGCCAGTAGTTATTTAAACGTGACCCAAAAATTGTAACATCGGTACGTGGTACAACCATACCCGCGCCAGGTTTAACAATAAAACCAATATTATGTTTTAAATTTTGGCTGGTATATAATTTCCAGCGTTTAATAAAATTAATCATCCAAAAATTAGCACCATCGGTATGCTCAAAATGAAACTGACTACGAGTTGGAAACGAATCGGGGTTACTAATATTTTTACCAGCCACCGTGCCTGTAAAATTTATGCCCTGCCCATCGGTTACTACATATTTTGCGTGGTCGTAGCTAAGTTCTATGCCCATATCTTTCTCGTTATTAAAATATGCCCCAATTCTAAAATTAAATTGCGGTATAGTTACATTTATTACATCGCTCCACGAACCAGCTATATCATTAAAATCGGGGCTATCGTGTGCTTTTACATTATGTATGGTAAAATCATACGTACTATGTACGGGGTCGTTTGCACCGGCAGGCCCGTTATTTTTAAAATGAATGGTGCTACGGGTATACGCTTCGCGGTTATAGCCCCAGGTACCATAAAAAGTAAATCTTCTTTTTTTCTTTACCGGTGTAGTTTGGCCTGCTGTTATAGTTGAATCTGTTTGCGATATGGCTGTTAAGCAAAAACAAATTAATAGAACAACTGAGAGTAAAATTTTGCGCATAAATAAAATTTTGCGCAAATATCAATAATTTATTTGTTAATTTTTTAGGTAATAAAAAAGCCACATGATGTTATCATGTGGCTTTAAAATAATTGAATTTGTTAATTATCTCATAAGTTCAACAAACCCTTTTTTCTCTACTAAATCGGCTTTGCTACCGCAATTAGATTTATATTTTACAATAAAGAAGTACGAACCATTATCTGCATCGTGCCCGCTTTTTGTTTTACCATCCCAAGGTTTGTTATAATCAGTAGCATTGTATACTAATTTACCCCAACGGTCGTATATATTTATTTCGTACGAATCGCTTTGTTTGAAAATTTGATATTGGTTTAAAGTTTTTGAGTAAAAAGGATAAAAGAAGTCATTTCTTGTATCTCCGTTTGGCGTAAATACGTTTACTGTTTCATCAGGCCTGAATGCATCATATACAGTTACCGAAATAACTACTTTACCAGTATCAGGGCAACCATTATGTTTATAAGTAACATAACATTTATTTACATCTTGTACTAATATATGAGCCGAATCTCCGGTAACAGAAACTACAGCAGTGCTTGGATGCCAAACATAATTAGTATTACCGGTATCAGCAATTACTAAAGCTAAAGAGTCTTTAGGGCAGTAGTACGCATAAATACTATCGTTAGTTAATGGTGCCGGGTTTGTTAAGTTATAAGTATATGTATTTATACAATTACCATTGCTTATAGTACATATATATGTATTAGATTTTAAATTGGTTTTTGTACTTGAGCATGGTGAGCCCATAGCAGTTGTAGTAGTTAAAGTTGATGGCGACCAGGTAAATGTATATTTATCAGGAGTACCAATTGGGCCGTTTACTTCGGAAGTTACACTTGCTTTTATTTTACCAATAGAGTCGTTATGGCAAGACAGTTTTTCTAACGCAGTTAAAGAGCCTTTAAACGATTTTAACACGGCCGTATATTTAGTAATACTTAAACATCCGCCAGAAAGAGAATGCATAGAATCAGTATAGTTATAATAACCTGTTACTGTATTTGTAAATGCCGGATAAACTGTTAATGAGGCTGTACCTGA
>DATFTU010000412.1:0-2978 GCA_035261565.1 Bacteroidia bacterium | reverse complement strand
AGGCGGGAGTAATTTGCATATTAATTTCGAAGTGATATGCATTATCTTTTCCCAACGAAGCCACAGGTACATTCAATATTTCTTTCCGGGTGTATACTTTTATTATAACAGAATCCGGATCATCATTTTTAAACTCTGTTTTTGCCAGATAACTATTCCATGAATTAGAGAAAGATGTTGGCCTGTACCCGGCATCCATTAATATAGGTTTATTGGGGTCCATTGTTGGCGATACATAAAGTACTTCACAAAAGCCTAAGCCATTGCCACCTTCCATTAAGTAGAATATTGGCTTTGTATCATTTTCTTTTGCATATACCATATAAATGGCTAAGGGAGCAAACCTTAACAGGTCGTACCTGGCAGGTGTAATAAGGTCAACTCGTTCAAAAGGTGGTAAATGTTTATACAGGCTTACTCCTGGGCTATCAGGCCCATTAGGAAAGCATAAATTGAAATGGTATTTACGAAGTTCTTTATTGGAAAAAAATAAATGGTCTGAATGTTTTACATCGCCAATAGGTGTGCTAATAACATGTCTATCTTTTTTCCTTTTAGGCAATGTAACGCGTACCATATTTACCAACCCTTCATGTCTCATTTGTTGTACTCCTCCTGCAGCAGGGCGTGTATGAAAGCTGGAGCAATGATAAAATTTCCAATCGGTACCAGTAGGGTTTTTTATTGCCATTCTGCTTTCAGCTTCTTTTTTCTTAATCTCTGTAATTTGCCCTCCATTAGGACTTCCTAAAACCAAAATAGAATCTTGCCTTATATCTGAAACCATATTTCGGAATGTGGCAGAGTTAAAACTTGTTTTATTAGCTATCGAATCCTCAGTTGTATTGCTATTAAGCAGATAGTGGTATACTATTTTAGATGTTAATTCAGCCTTTAGGCTTGAGTGCGGAAAATCACTTATAAGCTCTTTTTTTAACTGGTTTTGATGGTTTTTCTTTTCAGATTTAGTTGTGGGTTTAACAGCATTGTTTTGTGCACTAATTGGCAATGCAAGTATTGTTAATGTAATTAATACACTGTAGCAGCAGCGTTTTGCAGATATAAAATAGTTATTCATAAAAAATTGTTTTATATAGTTGAAATTAACCGCTTATTTATTTTTTCTTAACAGGTTCTTCTTCTGGGATTGAAGGAAAATAATTATGAGTATATGGGTTTGCATTTGCTCCCCATATTAAAGATGTAGTATCTACATTATAAAAATAGTTGGTGGGTACATTTAAATAATAGGCAGATTTTGAATCGTCTACATTATAACCTTTCGAAATTAACTGAACTCTGCCGCTGCTGTAAATATTAATAAGGCTATACCCAAAAAAAGATGTTGGGCCATAACTGCCACCATTACCTGCAATTACCTGATACGTTTGGCTGCCACCGGGTTGCATGCGCTGGTATGTATGGTTGTGTGCCGATAACATGGCACAAACCCCCAGCTTTTGTAATACAGGCCAAAGTTTTGGTGCGTCGGGTAATCCTTCATGGTCTACCGTCACCGTATCATCTACATAACATGGCTTATGCCCTAAAACAAATATGTGTTTTATATTGGTATCTGTACTATATTTTGCGGCTCTATCTACAATATGCGAGTAAGGAATTTTACCCTCTAAACCGTAGGGAAGTTGCGCTGTTGAGTCATCATAAGTATCTGTATTCATTACAATAAAAGCCGTATTATTTCTTACAAACGAAAAAGACATTTGATTAATAGCGCTATCTGTTTTACCCGTAATTTTTTCTCGGTCGGCAGGCATATAAGGGCTCATATTTTTCATCCAAATATCAGTAGCTCCTTTTAAAGGCCATTCATCATGTTTAATGTTATCTATTTTCATTTTTATACCGTTTATATAAAGCATTTCATGGTTACCCGGCACAGCCACTAATTCAATACCCGATTTACTAATTTTACTAAAGTTGGTATCACTATATAATTTAACCCAATTACCTAATTGATAATCTAATAATTGTGTGGTTGTTTGGCCACTAACTAAATCTCCTAAAAAAAATAAAATATCAGGCCTTCTTGGTAAACTATCGGTAATGTTGTTAAATATTCGTTGTAATGCAAAGTAATTTGCAGCCGACCCGGTGCCACCTGTAGCAGCTACATTAGCCGAGTCGGTATCTTGTACTCTGTTGCAACCCACAAAGGCAAAGCTTAGTATTATCGAATCTTGAGTTGGCGCACCGGCCTGATGATTTTTTTTACTGCAAGAATTACAGCCTGAAAAGCCAATAATAACTGCTAAAAATAAAAGATAGAAATTTTTTTTCATAAGATTATTTGTTTTGTTTTGCTAATTATTTAATTAGTGATGATTAGTAAATGTAAAAGAAAATTAAATTTTAATTGTTTTTATTATTGTTACTAATTAAAATTTATTTTTTTAGTTTAACCTTAAAATAAAAAAAACACAAATGATAATAGCTTGTTTAATTGTTATTGCCTTACTAATTTTTATTTATGTGTTTATGCAACAACCAAGGTTTGGTAGGCTCCCCAAAGCAGAGCGACTGGAAAGAATTAAAAATTCGCCTAATTATAAAAATGAATCATTTCAAAATTTAAACCATACGCCTCCTTTAGCCGAAGGAGTTACTTATTACACCATGTTTAAAGAAATTTTTTTTGACAGGAAGGAAAGAGTAAAACCAACTGATAAAATCCCTTCTGTTAAAACTAATTTACATAATATAAATAAAAGGCAGGATGTGTTAGTTTGGTTTGGGCACTCATCATACTATATGCAAATTGATGGCAAGCGTATTTTAGTTGACCCTGTTTTAAGCGGACATGCATCTCCTTTTTCATTTAGTATAAAAGCCTTTGAAGGAAGTAATATTTATACTACAGATGACATACCTGAAATTGATTATCTTTTTATTACACACGACCATTGGGATCATCTTGATTACAAAACCATAAAAATACTTAAACCAAAAATTAAAAT
>DATFTU010000411.1:0-3781 GCA_035261565.1 Bacteroidia bacterium | reverse complement strand
ACTTGCATTGGGTATAGTTTTTATTCCTGTACCCATTTTGGTAGAATAAACATAGGTTGCCTCACTCGACGCATCAGGAATAGTTGTAGCGCCGACCCCATACTTAGCAAATCTATCAGGCGTTGCATGTCCTTTTTGCTTACCTAAAACATTAAACTCGGCAAGTGCCATTGTTTCAAAAGCTTTTCCGACCTTCCTATTAAAATCAACCCCAGTGCCCGTAATTCCAGCTGCACGACCTAAAGCTCTTAGCTTGTCAGTAGTAAGTCCTTCAGTCTTTGAAGCAGCAGGAGGGTCTGCGCCTGGGTGCTCTATTTCATGTTCTACACCTCCTGTAGAAGGCTCTCCAACTGCACCTGTTGGGTCGGCATATAATATAGGATTGCCATTAAACGCCATGTAAGGCGATTGAAATGGGAATTTTTTTGTCATAGGGTCTTGATTCCACCTACGACCTAAACGAGCATCATATTCCCAATATTCAGCAGTATAAGCAGCTCCTTGTATGCCATGTACTTCGTCATCCTGCTCTTTACCATTAAAGCCGTATCGGTAAGTTCCTTCATCGTTAGCAAAGTTGCGGTCGGCCATTGGTTGCCCAAAGGCATAATAATCGGTAGCACGGTATGGGTCGGCTTTGTAATAAGCAATGGTTGTACCACTTACCTGCCCAATTTTATTATCGCTTACTACATTTATTACGTTGCCCAAGTGGTTAGTTAGCTATAACAAAGATTTATATCAAGGAAGGAGTGCAGAAGTGAACATTACCAATTTTTGTACGTTACGGTTTTTAGAAGTTCTTGGTTATTATTTTATTTTTATTAATGTTGAGAAATTTTTATCAATTAATTCAAAATCATCAACATTAACCATATTAAGTTTTCTTTGATATTTTAATTTACAATCACCAGAATTATATTCAATAATCAGTTCTCCTTCAAATAGATGAATTTTATAATTAATTGCCTCTGAAAAACTTCTTTTTACCCATTTTTGATTAATCAGTTTTATCTTCCCGTTCTTAATTTCATATCTTGACAAATAATAAGTGCTCTGCGATGTTTCAACATCTGAATTACTTTTATAAGTATAATAAAGGTAATCCTTAACTAAAGAAAAACTTATATCTCGCTCAATAGATGAAATTATTACTAATGAATCTGTGATTTGTTCTCCAGTTTTTACTGTAATCATTTTTTCCGACAAACCCGATTTACCTACAAATTCTCTTAGCTCTGCCGTATAGTTTTGAGCATTAGAAGTTAATACAGTCAACACAAAGGAAATATTTATAATAAGTTTTATCATTTTGGGCCAGTATATGAAGTTTCTTGTTTTTTACTTGAAGGATTGAAATACCTTAACACGGCTGCTTTAATTACACCACCTAAGACAGCATTCTGTATCTGAGCATCATTTAGCCCACCATCTCCCCCAATGTGAACTTTAACTGAAGTAGCACGTGGGTCAACAGTTTGTTTATATAACTTTCCTGTTGGGTCATTATTAAAATAATCATCAATTACATCGCTTCTTGTTTTTCCAGTAGGAATTGGGTCATTTAAAGCCTTCTCAAAATTTTGTTCAGCCTTATCTAATCCATAATTAGTTCCATATTTCTTATTGTAATTATGAACTGCGTCAATAGAAGCTTTCTTTGTTGCGGCTTCATCTGCTAAATCATATCCTAAAGTTGCAGTAGAGCCATCGGGTTTTTGAGCAAAGCCAATATCACCATTTTCAAATTGAGAGGCAGTTTCTAATTCATCTCCTAATGCTGACACTTTCTGGGCAGCGGAAATCGTAGAACTTATATTTACACTAACAAAATCAACTCCTTTTGCTCCTTTAGCAAAATCATACTGTGTATTACCATTATAGCCATTTGGTAAATTTGCTGTTACATCAACATGATATATCACATCACTACTTTTTAATTTATCCAATTTTGCTTGAGTTGCTGCATCCGCAGCAGCATAATGCTCATTAAATGCTTTTTCTGATGCAGCATTAGCAAAAGTAACAAGCCTTCCATCATTATCAAAAAGAATTATAGGTGAATTCAATGCGTATGTATATGGACTATTTGCTGAATATCTTTTGAAGCAAGGGTCAATGCTCAACCACCGTCCTAAACGAGGGTCGTACATCCTTGCATCGAAATCGTAACTTCCTCCAGCCTGTCCGTGTACCTCGTCATCTTGCTCTTTACCATTAAAGCCGTAACGGTAAGTTCCTTCATCGTTAGCAAAGTTGCGGTCGGCCATTGGTTGCCCAAAGGCATAATAATCGGTAGCTCGGTATGGGTCAGCTTTATAATAAGCAATGGTTGTACCACTTACCTGCCCTATTTTATTATCGCTTACTACATTCATTACGTTATCTAAATGGTTTACCAGTTCATAACGCTTTTGGCCATAATTATTGGTTAAACCAAAACTATATATGTTTTTTTGGCTAAATATAGGGTCAGGCGGGTTGGTATTAATATTTGTAAACACCCCGGTGGTTAAATCGCCGGTAAAAAGTAGCGAGTTGTTGCTTATGTTTTCAGTACTCCGGTTATACAAGCCTATACGTTTGCCTCCATATATATCATGCTCAAGCAGGGTAAGGCTTTTGCTATATAAGCTACCGCCCTGGGCAATATATTTTAACTCATATGTGGCCAATACGTTGCCCTGGGCATCTCTTTCGTAAATGGTATACACCCAGTTAGATTGGTTTAGAGGCCCGTAAGGTGTGGTACTGCTTCTTGGCTTATCTATTTTCATAATACGATTACCCTTGCTATCGTACCTAAACTCAAGGTCGTGTTTACCGCTTGAGGTATTATGAGTTACCGATTCTATTTTACCATACACATTCCATACAATGTTAGATAAACCTTCCTGGTTATCCTGTACCAGGTTGCCAATATCATCATAATCATAATTGGCCGGCGATAATAATTGGCCGCTAACCAAATCGAGACCTGATGAAACGCTGGCTGCATCGGCCGCCACCTTAAGTTTATTTGTATTGGTATACCCTGAACCTGAATTTGGGTTTACCAAAGAAGGGTTGTTTGAATAGGTATAGGCTATATCATCAATAAGGCTAAATGTGGTACTGCTATTATTGTACTGGTTGCGTGTAAGGTGTTGTATATTGCCATTGGCCTCGTAGGTATATGAAGTTGCGCTAGTATTTATAGCACCGCTTAATATAGGCCATATATTAAAATTACTATTACCCGAAGTATTATCTATCATACCTCCGGTGGTATTAGTAGTACCGGTATAAGCATAAAAACTGGCGCTATTGGTTATTCTGTTTAACTGGTCGTAAGTAAAGCCTTGTAATAGTGCCTGCACCATATAGTTAGGAGCCGCATTAACAATGGTGGTACCCATGTGCTTTATATTACCGTTATATAAACTGGTTAAATACGGGCTATATGTACCACTAGCCAATAAAGTGGATGGGTCGCCCATGGGGTCTGTTAATGGCTGGTAGCCATAGCTACTGCCATTTTTTATAGGGCTGTAATCTTTATGCAGGGTTGTGGAGACGGTATTAATGGTTTTACTGCTTTGTTCATAATAACCCAGAGAGTATGCAAAATTATCGAGCCCTACAAGTGCGTGTAAATTATGCTGGGTTGTTGAATAAGCGTTAGGGTCTCCGCCTCCCGTTTCGGTGTAAGCATCTTTACCCGGGTCGTTTTTATTAGAAAGAGCTTCAGAGTTAACTCCTCTTATCCAGCCCTGCATGGTATAATAATAATCCATAGCCT
>DATFTU010000410.1:0-8042 GCA_035261565.1 Bacteroidia bacterium | reverse complement strand
AGCAGGGTTATAGTAGGGGCGACCACTGGCATAACTATACGTAGCCGATATGTTTGTTTTAATTTTTTCAATCATATACTTGGTAACTATATTTAGGTTATGATTCGATACATAATCAGGTGTGGCACTGGTTAAATAATTTTGATAAAGGCGTTTAGTATCCACATAGCTGTATGAAATCCAGTAATCAAAATTTTTAATAAGAGCTTTGTCGCGCCAAAAAACGTCTATGCCTTGGGCATAACCACTACCTGAATTATTAACGCTTTGCGGCAAGGGATTAAAATAAAACCGATATGGGTTAGGTGTGTAAAATGAATTAGCCCCATAATGCTCCTGTACTAACTGCGAGTAACTTTTATAATAAGCCTCTACACGAAAAGTACGATCGCTTTTTGACCATTGGTAATTTGCCATGTAATGTATGGCTTGCTGAAAATCGGGACGATAACCAAAAAGCAAATACATGGTTTGTGGGGTTTGGTAAAACACACCCGATGCCATCGAAATTTGTGTGTTTCGTCCTGTTTTAACCGCAAACGAAAGTCGGGGAGAAACATTTCCCTTTCCTAAAATCTGACTATACTCCGTTCTAACACCGGGCTTTATGGCAAACCAACTAACTGGTTTATATTCGCCTTCTATATAAGCGGCAGATAACACTTCATCAAAGTTTTTTAAAGTCGAATCTAAACTTTGTGTGTACGAGTATTTCTGAACTTCTACACCTCCCAGCAAACTAAATTTGTTTGATGCATAGTATTTTAATTCCGTTCTGCCCTCTATGCGGTCATCGTTATTGTGTTGTTTGTAATTGGCCCATTGGTTTTCGTCTGTATTATTACTAAAGGAAAATGCCGTAAACGATTTAAGCTTATCGCTGATAAAATGCGAGTACGATGTATTGAATAATGTATTTTCATTTTGTACATTAAACTTTACCAGGTTTTGATAATTATTTGGGTCGGGCACTTCTATACCCGATTGAGTAACCCCATAGGTTAAACTCATTTTAAAATAATCTTTATCAGATAGCTTGGATACAAAGCGAGTAGAAAAGCCTTCGCCCTGTGGTACCTGCACAAAATTGTAATTGGTTTTTGCTGTGCCGTAATAGGGGCTAAAATTTAAATAGTAGCCCGTGTATTCAATTGCACTATTGCCCATCAGTTTTGAGCCCGATGCATTTACACCCGAAAAATTTAAGCCTGCACTAAACATAGTTTTTTCGGGCAAATCATTTGTTTGTAAATCAATTACCGATGATAGGGCTTGTCCGTATCGTGCACTATAACCACCTGTGCTAAACGAGGTGCCTTTAAACTGAAACGGATTAAACCTGCTGCGTTGCCCCACACCCGGCGGACCACTCATAAAAGCATTTTGCACCGTTAGCCCGTCAATTATAAAAGATGTTTCTGATGCATCGCCACCACGCACAAACAAACCTGTTTGGTCACCACCATTACGTTGCACACCGGGTAAGGTTTGTATAGCACCTGCTATGCCCATGCTCATGGCACCGGCTGTAGTAACAATATCTAAAGGACGCAAAACAGCTATAGCTCTTTCATTAGTGGCATCCATAGTGCCGGCATTAATT
This sequence comes from Bacteroidia bacterium, assembly GCA_035261565.1. GTDB lineage: Bacteria > Bacteroidota > Bacteroidia > B-17B0 > Aurantibacillaceae > PALSA-968. Next base: position 6,439 of record DATFTU010000410.1, on the reverse strand, counting down.
ACAATTTCATTTAACGTTGTGCCCGCTTCTTTTAATTTAAAATTTAGGTTGTATGATGTATCCTTAATTATTATAGGTTGCAAAAGTTCGGTATAACCAACAAATGATACTACAACTATCTGACTATCTTTTGCCTGTGTGGTAAAACTAAAAGCCCCAAGTGTATCGGTTGTTGTTCCATCCATACTGTTTTTTAAAAACACATTAGCAAAGGTAATGGGAACTCCTTTCTTATCGGTTACTTTTCCTTTTAGTATGCTTTGTGCGTATGAGTTATAGCATGTAATTGAAAAGAATGATAAGAAAAGCAGTTTTCTTAGGAATCTTTCACTTTTATTAATAAATGTAGTTTGTAATACAAACCAAATGGGTAAAAAATATATGTTTCTCATAGGTGTAGATATTTTTTTATTTCTTCAACGTATTTTTCAAATGCTTTTTTCCCTTTTGCAGTAAGCTTGCAAATTGTTTGTGGATAGCTTCCTTTAAACGTTTTTTCAATTTCTATATAATTTGCTTCGTTCAACTTTTTTAACTGATGGCTCAAATTACCCTGTGTTGTTTTAGTTACCTCCATCAGGTAGTTAAAATCAGCCTGCTTTACTTTAATAAGCACAGAAACCACAGCCAGCCGCACAGGTGTATTTAATACAGGATCTAATTCTTGAAATTCCATTGGGCTAATTTACACTTTTACTTTCTTGAGCATATAGCCCGGGATCAAATATCCGGGAATAATAGCAAGCCCCACCATTAAAAATTTATAATCATCAACAATAAAACAACAAACTAAAGATGAAATTAACAGAATAATGCCGCCAATCTGTAAAGGTTTAAATTTAAGAACTTGTCCGGTAACCAAGGTTCCTATGCCGCCAAGTATAAGAGTGAAAGTAGAAGGTTGCATTTTTTGAACAACACTGGCAAATACCAACAAAATAGACCCTAACATTATTCCAAGCCATAACCTTTTAAGAAAAAAACTTAAATAGGTTTCAGCATTTGTACTTTTTGTTCTTGTATAAAATATGATGGAAATAATTACGGCCATTACACTTAAAATAGGAAATGGCAGAAAAGGATATTTAAAATCGGTGAAGTAGGTTAACAGAAACCTAATAATACTGGCTATAGCAAGGAACCAACCCCATAGCAAAAAGACGAAACTATAATGGTTAATGTTCTCTTTAGTTTTATTTATTACATCTGTAATAAGGGCCAAGCTTTCTTTTGGATTTAAGGTTTGTTCTTGTTCCATTTTTTTAACTTTTTGATGTTTTACTTTGCAAATGTAATTTAGTCTGTATCGCAAACCAAATTTATTTTATGGAATTAGGTGGAACCTATTTACGAGTCGGTGAAAGGTGGGTAAAAAATAGGTGGAACTCTTAAAATCAAAACACACAAAAATCATTCAGGTTGCCGGCAAGAAATGTACTATTCAAATAATTACCTGTACTTTTGTGCAAATTACATTTCATAAAAATGATTTTTGAATTTACTGTTTTACCGGGTTTTAATTTTGTAACCAGTTTTGCTGAAAAATTTAAAATCCCTGTATTTAAAGATAAACTCATCATCCCAAAACAATTAGGTGAAGGTTATATAAAAAAGATAGATGTTGATGCCGACTTAAAACTAATAACTCATCATTACACTTTAAAGCAAGATTTTCATTTAAAACGCTTGACGCCGCCGGAAGGAAGTAACTTTATTTCCATTGTTTTTAACAGCACCGAAATTCCTACCAATTGTAAAGGCAATAAGCAAAGTATATGCACCTCGTTTAAAAAAAATGGATCTGCCATTCATATATCATCCAGTTCGTTAGGAACAGAAACCTTTTTTCCGGCCAATAGCGAAATATATTTTACGGTACTTGGTATTGAGCCTCGGTTTTTGGCTTCGCTTCTTAATGTTAAAAAAACAAATAAAATAGTAGAAACTATATTAAACGGAAAAACAGATTTCTTTTTTCATGAGCAGATGACACCCGATTTTAAGCATATTTTAAAACAGCTGGATGAAATAAACCAACAAGATAAATTGAGTAATTTATACTATAAGATAAAAATACAAGAGTTGCTTTATTTATTGTTTGGTAAATTATTAAACCGAGAAAACGAAACACATAGTTCTATTAATAAAGCAGATGTTGACAAGATAAACCAAATAAGGTCAGCTATTATTTCTGATTTAAGTTCACCCCCAAGTTTGCATGAGCTTGCAAAAACAGCAGGCATGAGCGAAACCAAAATGAAACAATTATTTAAACAAACCTTTGGCGACTCTATTTACAACTACTATCAAAAAGCAAGAATGAACGAAGCCGCATTTTTGCTGAAGCAAGCGGCTTACTCGGTAACTGAAGTGGGCTACCAGCTTGGATTCTCGAATCTTAGTCACTTTAGCCGCCTGTTTCAAAAGCATCATGGCTTAACGCCAAAAAGATTTACATCTGTCGGATAAGACTATTTTATAGTCTTTTTCTGTTATTTTATCTATTTATGGCGATATATCTTTGAACCGTAAATTTTAAAACAATTAGTATGAAAAAAATATTGACTCCTTATACAAAAGGAAATTTTAGTTTAAAAAACCATTTGGTAATGGCTCCAATGACAAGAGCCAGAGCAACCAATAATTTACCTAACGATTTAATTGTCGAATATTATGAGCAACGTGGCGGTGCTGGTTTAATAGTTACCGAAGGCGTATCGCCAACGCCCGAAGGTTTGGGTTACACCAACATACCTGGTATATTTAGTGAAGCACAAATTGCAGCCTGGAAAAAAACAACAGAGGCAGTACATAAGCATGATGCTAAAATATTTATGCAATTTATGCATACAGGGCGTATTGGGCATAATGCAAATTTACCCCAAGGTTATAAGATAATTGGGGCATCGTCTATTAAAGCAGCCGGAGAAACTTATACGTATACCGAGGGCATGCAAAGTTTTTCTGAGCCCGTTGCTTTAACCAAAGATGGCGTTGAAAAATTAATTGATGGCTTTGTAATGGCTGCAAAAAATGCAATAGCAGCGGGTTTTGATGGCATTGAATTACACGGCGCGCATGGTTATTTGTTAGAACAGTTTTTAAACCCCAATATAAATAACCGCACGGATGAATTTGGTGGAAGCATAGCCAACCGTTGTAAAGTAATTATTGAAATAGCTGCAAAAAGTGCATTAGCTATAGGTAAAGAAAAAGTGGGTATCAGGCTTTCTCCGTCTTCTACCTTTAATGATATGCAAGCGTATAGCGAAGAAGAAGTGCATGAAACTTATTCATATTTGGCTGCTGAATTAAATAAACTGGGCATTGTTTATATACACATAAGTGCAAACGATGCTGCGCCTAAAAAAACCTACGAGGCTATTCGTAAAAATTTTACAAACACAATAATTTTCTGTAACGGCTTAACACCTGAAACAGCCGAACTTATTTTAGCAAAAGGAGTTTATGACTTAGTAGGTTTTGGCAAAGCATATTTAGCAAACCCCGATTTAGAAAAACGCATTGAGAAAAATGCACCTTTAAATCAGCCTGATTTTAAAACCTTGTATGCAGGTGCGGGCAAAGAGGGTTTTACAAATTACCCAACTATAGAAGAACAATTAAATAAATCCTAAAAAATATAAGTAATATAAAAGCAATAGAATATGTAGCGTTTGGTAAATCAAATGTACTAAAGTGTAAAAAAATCCCGCAGCATTACTGGTGGGAAGGTGTCAAAATTATTTTTCATTCTTAAAATCAAAAAAACAAACTGGATTGTACTGGTATTATATTTTCCAACCTTAGGCAAATTTGTCTAAGGTTGGTTTTATAAATAACATTAGCATTTAAAAATTTTCAAACGTTAATGAAATCCGCTCCCTTGTTAAGAAAGGAGTCTTTTGATCGCGTATACAAAACTGATTGTCGTTGTATTAAAAAAAACAGATTAGTGTTTCTTCTTAGCTCGTTCATACTGAAGCGGCCATATTATGTCTACACCTAATTCTGTTGCAGCTCTTCTTGGAAAATATGGGTCTCTAAGAAATTCGCGAGCAAGAAAAACTACGTCTGCTTTGTTTTCTTCAATGATACTGTTTGCTTCTTGTGAGGTAGTGATTAAACCAACAGCACCCGTTAAAAGTCCAGTAGATTTTTTGATATTCTCTGCAAAACTAAGTTGGTACAATGGCTTAACCGGAATTTTCACATCAGATGCATTCCCACCCGTTGAACAATCAATTAAATCTATAGTTTTTGTTTTTAAAAGAGTTGCCAATTTTATAGAATCATCTTCATTCCATGCACCTTCTTTCCAATCGGTAGCTGATATTCTTAAAAACAAAGGGTTCTCCTCCGTCCAAACTTTTCTTACGCTTTCAATTATCTCCAACAAAAAACGAACGCGGTTTTCAAATGAGCTGCCGTATTGGTCAGTTCGTTTATTACTTATAGGAGATAAAAACTCATTAATTAAATAGCCATGCGCACCATGTAATTCAATTACTTTAAAGCCAGCTTTTTTTGCTCTTGTTGCTGCATCTTGAAAATCCTGAATTACTTTTTTTATTTCATCAATGCTCAATTCTTTTGGTACGGTATCTCCTTCTTTAAAAGCTTTAGCACTTGGTGCGTAAGTTTGCCACGCCCCTTGTTCTTTAGTTAAGGCTTTGCTTCCTTCCCACGGAGGAACCTGACTTGATTTTCGGCCCGCATGTGCTATTTGAATGCCAGCTATTGAACCTTGCTTTTCTATGAAATCTGTAATCCGGTTTAAAAAAGGTATATGCTCGTCTTTCCATATGCCTAAATCTCCAGGCGATATTCTGCCTTCAGGAGAAACTGCAGTAGCCTCTGTAAAAACTAATGCAGCACCACCAACAGCTCTGCTACCTAAATGTACTAAGTGCCAGTCATTAGCAAAACCATCTTTACTGGAATACTGACACATAGGAGAAACAACAATTCTATTTTTAAGCTCGATATTTTTAATTTTTAATGGTGTAAACAAATTAGCCATATTAATTGTATTTAAATACAAAAATACCTTTTACACCCATGTTCAAACAGATTTTAGAAAAATTAATATTCTTGGGTAAAACGATGAATTTATTTCAATAACTCAACTATCTGCCTAAAGGCAATCTTACCCTCAGATGCCGGAAATACGATCCAACTATGCAACACGTGCTTGTGCTCAAAGTAGTTAAGCTTTACACCTTCGGTTTCTGCTTTTAATTTGAGCAATCTTGCATCGGAATTTAAAATATCATCTGTTCTGGTAAAAAAATTTATTTTATCCAATCCTTTTAGTGAGCTGTATAAAGAGCTAACCAAAAAATCCTTTATATGCCTGTCATCTGTACGTAATTTACCTAATTTGTTATCACCTAAAGGTAACATTGGATCTCGTTTACTTACTTCCTTCATTTTCGGATTGCTCATGGTTATATCTAACCAAGGCAATAGTAATATTATTTGTACAAGTTGATTAATTTTATCTGTTACCAATTTTTGAGATAGTGATAGAGCAAGGTTTCCCCCTGATGAATCGCCAATAAAACGAAATTATCTGTGCTTGTCTGTTTAAGTAATTTCTTAAATAGATGTTCACCCATAGCCAAACGTTCTTTATAGGAATAGTGGGGCAGTAAAGGATAATCAGATGCTGTAACATTGCACTACAGTTGACGGTACTCGCATTTATCTGACTAAATATGGCTATATAGAAGGAGAACCAGCGGTTGAATTTAAAATAGGTGATACCATAAACTTTGAATCGGTTTGGAGTTCAGAACTTAACCAGAAATTCATTAAGTCTATTACAGTTAACGGAAATGAGGTTCGTCTTAAAAGACCCGATACGATAAATATGGATACATGGGTGTTTATGACTTAAGGTAATAACGCACATGGTTTATTTTAAGGGTAGGTGTGAATAATATACTTATTCTAAAAGTTATATATAATGAAATAATCTTTTAATTAATCCATATATTTCTAAAATAAAAAGACTCTATATCTTCAAATGCTAATTATATATATGGTTCCCCAAGATCATAGAAATAGAATAAGATTTTGAGGAAAATTTTCCTCAAAAACAATTTGTTTAGTGAGTATAAAAATTCATACTTAAAAATTAGCAGTTAAAGTGTTTCAGTTTATTTAATACCACAAAAGCCATTTGTTTTTATTTTAATTAAATGAGCAAGTCAAAAACCCGACATTACAGAGCAACAAAAAGAATTAATAAAGACGCTCTGCTTGAATTTCTGAAAAAAGAAACATCTCAAAATAAAGAGGTGATGATTAAATTGTATGAAGTGGGCGGCATTGTGTATGTTTTAACCTCACATAGCAATTTGTTGGAAAAAGTTGACGAACTTTATCCCAATATATTTAAATCATCAGAACCACCGCCGTACGAGGGCAATCT
>DATFTU010000409.1:0-4850 GCA_035261565.1 Bacteroidia bacterium | reverse complement strand
ATTTTGTAGTTTTTTATTGGGGGTTACCGTTTCTAAATAAGCTTTAGTATCTGTTTGCAAAAAATCGGCATGTGTAACATCCTTTAATTCATTACTGACTCTGTATAACGGAAAATGATTGCAAATCTCTTCCATTCGTTTTACATACTTAATTAGGTTTTGCCTCTCTTGCGGAAAATGCTGTGCCAGTTGTTCCACAAAATTATCGTAGCCTTGGGCATGCTTATAAATTATAGGATCTCCTTTAAAGCTTATGTGGTCGTACCCATCTGTATCAAGTTGCTTTAGTTTTAGTTTATCCATTAAACCAAAATACTTGAAATATTGATTCAGGTTTTGCCCTTCAGATAAACCGCCAACATAATGCACGCCGGTATCAAAAATAGATTTACTTCTCGAAAATATTTGCAGGTTGCCGCCAATTTGCCTGTTTTTTTCAAGTACACAAACGTTGTATCCTTCTTTACTTAAAATGTAAGCGGTACACAGGCCCCCTAAACCACTGCCTATAATAACTACATCGTATTTACTGCTCATTGTTGCGGTTATTTGTAATAACAAATATATTATTTGAAGTGATAGAACTATCACTTATTTTTTGATAACTAAGATGTGTATGGTTTTTTAAAATATCTGTTATTAAGGCCGAAGAGAAAAAATGGAGTTTGCCTTGTGTTTTATTAAAACCAAATTTAGTAGAAAAAAACTCGGTTAGTTTGGTAAAACGATGTTGCTTTTGCATGCTTGCATCAGCATCGCGTATTATTAAAACGCCATTAGAGTTTAGTTGGTTAATGCAGGTTTCAATTAGTTGAATTTGCTTTTCGGTTGAAAAATAGTGCAATACATCATTTAAAACAAAAGCATCTGCTTGTTCGAAATTATAAGTGGTTACATCAGCACACACAAAATTTAGTTTTTCTGTTTTTGATAAGCAGTTTTGTGCAATTTGTATTTTTTCATCATCATAATCTATCCCTAAAATTTCACGCTCTTTGCTCATTAAGCCAAGCATAATAGATAGAAAACCATAACCGCAACCTATGTCTACAATTTTTCCTTTTTTAGGCAGCAAGTCTTCAAACTGCTGGTAATTATTTTCTAATTTGGTTTTAATACGGCAGTACCATTCTAATACCGGGCCCTTGTAAATGTAGTTTCTGATTAATTCGGCCCTGTAAAAGCGGGTGGTTTCAATTTCTTGTTTAATTAGCTGAAGTTCCTTACGCATTAATTTGCATACGTTTTTAGACGCTTCTTGATAACCACCCTTCACTAAATCGTCGGTTGGTTTTATGCGGGGTAAAATTTTTAAAGTAAGTGTACTTTCTCTATAATAAAAATCATTTTTGGGTAAACAATAATCGGCGCCATGCAACACAATAGGTATTATATCGGCCTGCAGTTTTTCTGCTAAGAGAAAAGCCCCTTTATGAAAACGCAAAATATTGCCTGTAGTAGAGCGTGTGCCTTCCGGAAAAATGAGTACCGAATAACCATCCTTCATTTTTTCGGTTACTTTATCTACTGATTGCTCATAACCCAAATTAGCCGGATAAAAATCAGCAAGTCGCACAATTTTGCCAAACAAAAACGAGTTCCAGGCAAATTTGTTGGTAAACAAATTCATTTTAGGATATAGAGTTGGAAGGAGGGCCAAATCTATATATGATTGGTGGTTGCAAACCATAATAGCAGGTTTTTTAAAATCTTCATTATGAGTATTGATAATGCGTTTTTTTACATTGGCAAAAAAGTAAATAATAAACTTACACATATTCATAAAGAGCTTGTGAAACGCAAAACGTTTTTTTGATTTATTACCCGGGTATAAAGCGAAAATTAGTGTGCCGCCCCATCTAACAACAAAACTGCCTAAGAAAAAAATAATGAAGCCAAGCCATATTAAAAAGAAATTTTTGGCAGTAACGGGAGGTAAATTTCTTTTTACGCGATTTAAAATTAAAGCGTTATATAACATGGGTTGCACAATAAACGAAATAAACACAACCGTAACCATGCCAATAATGGTAATAGCTGCAATGGATTTAAGCGCCGGATGTTTTGAAAACAGTAAAGCGCCAAAACCTATAGTAGTTATTAATGCCGAAAGAAAAATAGATGATTTATATGAATCTAAATTTTTACGCTTGTATTTATACTCATGGCTTAGCCCGTCCATAATAAAAATACTGTAATCGTCTCCAAGGCCAAAAATAAATGTAGATATAATAATGTTTATAATATTAAACTTTAAACCCAATATACCCATTATGCCCAATATCCAAATCCAGGTAATAAACATGGGTAAAAAATTTATTAGCGCAAGCTCTATTCGGCCATGCGATAACAGCATAAAACCAAATACCAATAAACCCGTTATTAATAGTATGGCATTAAAATCAGAGCTAATAACCTCTACATATTTGGTGGTTAAATATTGCCTGTCGAACACCAGGGTATGTGGTGTTTCTGCAAAAGCATCATACACTTTTAGTTTTATTTCTTCGGGTACTTTTAATAAAGAAATGATGGCTGTTTTGTTGTTTTTTTCGCTTATCCAGTCATCCACTAAACTTCTTAACGTGTCGTTTTGAGCGAGGTTTACAGGGGTAAATTTTTTATCTAATAAGCCGTAAAAATCTGCGAAAGCATTTTCTTTAAATTTTAATTCGGCTCCATACTGCGTAAGATACTTTTTGGCAGAGTCTTTATGAGTTGCCCAAAACTTGTTCCATCTGTCAATTCTGATTTTTTGAAGAGAATCAGAAACTAATAAGCTTGTAACCGACGAGTATTTAGCAACAATATTATTTTGTTTTAATTGTTGAAGTTTTGAAACGGCATGTTCGTGCGCTTTAAGGGCTTCATTTACATTAATGCCGTTTGAAATGACGTACACCGAACGCAGCGAAAATTTATTAAGCGCGTTTAAATGCTGTTCGGCCAACATCAGTTTTTCAGGCTGATAATTAACCTTCATCATATCGCTTTCAAAACTTACTTTACAAGCGGTGTATGAAAACAAAATAGTAAGTAATAAAAAAACTACCAGTACAATTTTATTTTTATGAAGTTGATAAGAAATTATTTTTTGTATCCAGGCAGATTTTTTTTCTTCCGAAAGCTGTTTTTGTTTTTTGTCTTTTTTTAGAAGATGTGGTAATACGATAATTGAAAACAATACGGCGCCAATTAAACTGCAACCGGCAAATAAACCAAAATCGTGCATGGCTTCGGATTTTGCAAATTGCAAGGCTAAAAATGCGGCAACGGTTGTTGTACAACCCAATAGCATGGGGGCTGTTAAGTCTTTTAAAACCCGCTCGACAGATTGTTCATGTTTAAAATGCGCAAAAAAATGCAGAGAATAATTAATGGCAATACCTAAAACTATTGAGCCTGCACCTAAGGCAATAGCCGATACCTCACCTTTTAGTAAATAAATTAATGCTAATGAAAAAATAGCACCAAATGCCACAGGCAGCAAAATAAACACCATGATGAGCACACGCCTGAAGTATAAAATTAATATAAGTGCAATAAGGGATAAGGCAATTATGGATGTAAGTATCGAATCTTTTTTTATTTGCTCGGAGTTTGCCAGCGAAACTGCTGCTGTGCCAAAATATTCAATTTTTACTTGATGCTTGTTTTCTAAAACAGGGATAACACTATCTAAAAAAGTAAGAAATTTTTTATTAGCCTCATATTCATTTGAAGCAACAGATGGCGTAATTAAAAACAAAAGGTTTTTATTATTTTTGGTAAAAATGTATCCTTCGTTTAAATCAAAATTTTCGTCGTATTGTAAACCTTTTAATTTTTTTAAAACTAAAGGAACCATATTAAGAGGGTCTTTTTTTATAAACTTGCCAAAAACTATCCCTGTTGGTGATAGTAAAGTTTTGTAATCATTTTGCAGAATTTGTTTTATCGAATCTCTCTGAATATTTTTTTCAATTTGAGAATAGTCTTTTTCATCTAAAAAAACAGGTAAATGATTGTAAAACGTTTGGTAAAGGTTAGCTACGTTATCATCAGCTATTTTATATTTTATTTCCTTTATATAATTTTTTCCAAACTTGGCAAGTAAAGTATCGGCAAGGACATCGGCAGTAGCTTTTATACTCTCGGTATTTATAATCGTTGTATCGGCATTATAAATATTTACTACCAGTTTATCTTTAATTTTTAAACTGTTTAGTATATCGTTTATATTGTTTATTTTTTTGTCTTTCGGTATAAAACGGGTAATATCTTCTTCAATTTTAATTTTAGAAGCAAAATAACTTACAGTTCCAACACATAGCAAAGTAGTTGCCACCAATAAAAAAAGGTGTCTGGCAAAAAACTGATATATGCGATATAGAAGCATGTATTATTAAAGGAAGTTCTGCGTATTTTTTTTCTTATTTCTAATAAATGTTAGTGTAACGTAAGTTATTAACCCTGCTAACAGGGCTAATAACATAGCAAGAAAACACGAGCCTATTAAAAACAAATAAGTATCTAATTTAAAATTGTTAGAGCTAATATGGCTAAACGAAAATGTGCTTTTGGTTTGTGTAACCAATTCTCCTAATTTAAAACTTGCATACACCAGCGGTGGAATCATAGGAGGGAGGCTAATATTTATAGCTACCAGTACAATAGCTTTGTTAAGTTTTAATAGATGGGCTGCTGCAAGAGCCGAAATTACCTGAAATCCTAAAATTGGTATGATGCCAAAAAAAATACCAAGGCTAACAGATAAAGATTTTTTTAGTACAGATTCTTCTTTGTTGAAAAAAGCATTCCTAAAATATGCTTTAATGTTTGCTGTACTTAGATTTTTAACAAACAGTTTT
>DATFTU010000408.1:0-4813 GCA_035261565.1 Bacteroidia bacterium | reverse complement strand
AACCAAAGCAAAACGCAACTTACCAAAAGATCCGGTTAAAGGTGAAGGCATGACTTTCTATTCGCCAGATGAGGTAATTATTGCATACAACGAAAAACGCGTTGACCTACACGCTATGATTAAAGTGCGTGTTGAAAACGTACTTGAAAATGATGAGTTAGTTAAAAAAATTATTGAAACAACTGTAGGTCGTGTAATGTTCAACTTAGTTGTTCCGCACGAAGCAGGTTATATCAATGAGTTGTTAACTAAAAAATCGTTACGCGATATTATCGGTACTGTATTAAAAAGAACCGGTATGGCTAAAACAGCTAAGTTCTTAGATGATATTAAAGAACTTGGATTTAAAACAGCGTTCCGTGGTGGTTTATCGTTTAACTTAGGTGATATTCAAACACCGGATGATAAGATGAAACTTATCAACGATGCACACGCACAAGTTGAAGAAGTAATGGCTAACTATAACATGGGCTTTATTACTAACAACGAGCGTTACAACCAAATTATTGACGTTTGGACACACACAAACTCAAAGGTTACTAAAAAAGTACTTGATGCACTAAGCTCAGATAAACAAGGGTTCAACTCGGTTTACATGATGTTAGACTCAGGTGCCCGTGGTTCAAAAGAGCAAATTAAACAGTTAAGCGGTATGCGCGGTTTGATGGCTAAGCCTCAAAAAGCGGGTGCTGCCGGTGCTGAAATTATTGAGAACCCGGTATTAAGTAACTTCCGTGAAGGACTATCGATTTTAGAATATTTTATTTCTACTCACGGTGCGCGTAAAGGTTTGGCTGATACGGCATTAAAAACAGCTGATGCCGGTTACTTAACCCGTCGTTTAGTTGACGTGGCACAAGACGTAATTATTACCGAAGCAGATTGCGGTACATTACGTGGCTTAAATGCAAGTGCGTTAAAAAATAATGATGAGATAGTTGAATCTTTATACGACCGCGTATTAGGCCGTGTTGCTTTAGCAGATGTGTACCATCCGTTAACAGGCGATTTAATTGCTACAGGCGGAGAATTAATTGACGAAAAAGTTGCTGATACAATTGCTAAATCTCCGTTGGAGACGGTTGAAATTCGTTCGGTGTTAACTTGCGAAAGCCGCCAGGGTGTTTGTGCAAAATGCTATGGCCGTAACTTAGGTAACGGCAAGTTTGTACAATTAGGTGAGGCAGTAGGTGTTATTGCGGCACAATCAATTGGTGAGCCGGGTACACAGTTAACGTTACGTACTTTCCACGTGGGTGGTACAGCAAGTAACGTGGCTGCATCTTCTAAATTAGAAGCTAAACATGATGGTATTACTGAGATTGATGAGTTACGTACCGTTGACCGTATTAACCCTGATGGTAAAAAAGTAACGGTTGTTATTGGCCGTTCTACCGAGATTAGAATTATTGATGCTAACACCGGTATTACATTAACTACAGGTAACATTCCTTACGGGTCGCAATTATATATTAAACCGGGTGCAAAAGTTAAGAAAGGTGAGTTGATTTGCGATTGGGATGCGTATAACGCCGTTATCGTATCTGAGTTTGCCGGTACTGTTGAGTACGAGCATATTGAAGAAGGTTCTACTTTCCGTGAAGAGGCTGATGAGCAAACCGGATTTAAAGAAAAAGTAATTACCGAAAGCCGCGATAAAACTAAGAGCCCAATGATTAAGATTGTAGATAAAAAAGGCGAGCCTTTTAAATCGTACAACATTCCGGTTGGTGCACACGTAGTTGTTGAAGAAGGTGAGAAAATTGAATTAGGTAAAGTACTGGTTAAAATACCTCGTGTTACCGGTAAGGTGGGTGATATTACAGGTGGTTTACCTCGAGTAACTGAGTTATTCGAAGCCCGTAACCCAAGCAGCCCTGCGGTGGTTTCTGAAATTGACGGTATCGTTTCTTTTGGTAAAATTAAACGTGGTAACCGCGAGGTTGTTATCGAAGCTAAAACAGGCGAGCGCCGTACATACTTAGTATCATTATCTAAACACATACTTGTGCAGGAAAATGACTTTGTGCGTGCCGGCGATTCGTTATCAGATGGCTCTATAAGCCCAAGTGATATACTTGCTATTAAAGGCCCAACTGCGGTACAAGAATATATAGTGAATGAAATTCAGGAGGTATATCGTTTACAAGGGCAAAAACTAAACGATAAACACTTTGAAACTATCGTTCGCCAAATGATGCGTAAAGTTGAAATTGAAGATCCGGGCGATACTATTTTCTTAGAAAGACAAATGGCAAACAAAATTGATTTCATGAAAGAAAATGATCGTTTGTTTGGTATGAAAGTAGTTGTTGATGCAGGAGATTCTACCGAAGTAAAAGCCGGACAAATTTTATCGGCTCGCAAGCTTCGTGATATTAACTCATCATTAAAACGTAAAGACCAAAAACGTGTTGAATCTCGTGATGCAGTGCCTGCTACGGCAAACCCTGTGTTACAAGGTATTACCCGTGCATCTTTACAAACAAGCAGTTGGATATCAGCAGCATCGTTCCAGGAAACTACAAAAGTATTGAACGAAGCAGCGATAAACGGAAAAGTAGATTTACTAAAAGGCTTGAAAGAAAACGTAATTGTGGGTCACTTAATTCCTGCGGGAACAGGTATCCGTCAGTACGAAAAGCTGATTGTAGGAAGCAAAGAAGAATACGAACAACTAATGGCTTCTAAAGAAGAAGTTGAAGAAGAAGCGTAATCTTTAAACTAATAAAACAAAAAAGGGTTTCAAATTAATTTTGAAACCCTTTTTTGTTTTAGATATATTTGTTTTACCAGAAAAGTTTGCCATGCTAAAACAAGTATTTATAGATTTGATGCAAAAGTATTCTGATAACAATATTGTTATAGAAAAGCTATGGAACGAAATTGAAGAAAATTATGCCGACGAAAAAAGACATTACCATACACTTACCCACCTTGATAATTTATTTAAGCAACTTATAGAAGTTAAGGCACATATAGAAGATTGGGATACAATTATATGTTCCTTGTTTTACCATGATGTTATTTATAATGCTTCAAAAAACGATAACGAAGAAAAGAGCGCTGAAATGGCTAAAGAAAAACTTCGGCTATTAAATTTTCCGGAAGAAAAAATAGCGAAATGTATGTTGCAAATTTTAGCTACTAAAAGCCATTTGAAAAATACGGATAACGATACCAATATATTTACCGATGCCGATCTTTCAATTTTAGGATGTGATTGGAATATGTATTCAGAATACTTTAAACAGGTACGAAAAGAATATTCTGTTTATCCTGATTTTATGTATAAGCCCGGGCGTAAAAAAGTATTAAACCATTTTTTAGGTATGGATAGAATTTATAAAACAGATTTGTTTTATAATAAATTTGAAACTACAGCAAGACAAAATTTGAAACGGGAATTGGAAGAGCTATAGATATATTAACTTTAAAACCCTTTTTGTTTTAGGTTATATTTGTTAGATAATATTTTTACTAAATGAATAGTGAACTACAATTTTATGAAAGATTGATAATGGCAGAATATATTACTCCATTATCAAATTATAAGAACTTTCTATCTGTACGTAAGATTAGTACTATAGGCAACGTTGAAAAAATAGATTCATATTATGAAAAGTATATATCTATTTATAAGCAACTCTACCCTCAAAAAGCGCAGAGATTGATAAATATTATTTATAAAACAGATAATCATAACGACAAGGAGAAAAAATCTTTTCATGAAGAGTTTGGAAATACATATTTAATTCTGACTAATTACCATTGCTTAGCGACATATGTAGATGATGATATTGTTGAAAAATTAGATAAACTATATACGGATTTTAAAACTGCATTTGAAGCTGATGATAAAGAAAAAATGCGTTACGTTCTTAAAATACAAACTACAGATGAAGATTACATTAATGGAGGATATAGGCATTTAGAAGTTTTTAATAGGCAAGAAAAAATTAAAAACATGTTAGAAATGTAAAAAAACCTGACAGCACATTTTAAAGAGAAAGAGTAATGCACAACTTTTAGAGATGACCTTGGAACAAGCAAAACAAAATAATAAGATACATGAATTTGGGGTGCTAAACTTAATCGTTTTAGTGCTTTCTATTTATATTTTAGGTGCTTTAGTTGTTGATACATTTTTTAAACTAAATGCTGAAACCAGTAAAATACTGGAATATGTAGATAGTGTAATTTGTATTTTCTTTTTAATAGAATTTTTTGTACGGCTTTATCAGGCAGAAAGTAAAGCAACATTTTTAAAGTGGGGCTGGGTTGATTTAATTGCCAGCATACCAACCTTTAATTATTTCAGAGGTGCGAGGCTTCTTCGCTTAATCAGGTTATTGCGTATTGTACGTACATTTCGTACTACCGAACAATTTATTAAGCATGTGTACCGAAATAAAGCTAAGGGCGCATTTATTACAGTTTCTATAATTTCGTTCCTTTTAATTACTTTTTCATCTATTGCTATTTTGCAATTTGAAACCGCACCTAACAGCAATATAAAAACAGCTGAAGATGCCCTTTGGTGGTCGTACACAACATTTACAACAGTTGGTTATGGCGATATGTATCCGGTAACGGGAGAAGGAAGAATAATTGCTGTAATATTAATGACTGGTGGCGTTGGTCTTTTCGGAACGTTTTCGGGGTTTATTGCTTCCTGGTTTTTGGGAGGAGATAAGAAGGAAGATTCAAAATAAATTTAATTTAAGTATGAGCAAAAATATTTTACACGAAGAAAATCCGTGGATAACAAAAACAACCGAACAGGTATATGAATCGGCTTGGATACGAGTTA
>DATFTU010000407.1:0-4499 GCA_035261565.1 Bacteroidia bacterium | reverse complement strand
ATGCTCAAATTAATCCGGCCTCCGTTATTGTTGATGCAGTCCATAATACAGCATATTTCGAATTATCTCAAACTCAGATAAAAATAGCAGGTATAAATAGCTATGTTAACCCTGTATGTAAAGCAGCTTTAAATTTTGGACGGATAAAAACTACCAGAGAAGCATTTGATGTAGCAGGTGAACCAAGTGGAACATTATCTCCGGGTGCTATTATTGGTGCCATGCTTGATGCCAGTTTTTTAAATACTACGCTTCAAACTCTTCAGGGTCCCGAAGATTATTTATATAATACCCGTGGCTTAGGGCATACAATTATTCCTACAAAATCATGGTTTCGTTTATATAACCCATATGGAGATAAATTAGGAGGAGGCTCACGTGTTAAGCAAATTGTAATGAAAGATAATTGGAACACCATGGTTGGCAATGCACAATCGGGCGCAACTAATTTAACTTCATATTATGGACAATCCTATGATTATACAATTAATCAAACAATTAACGGAACAACTTTAAAAGTAAGCTCAGGTGTTGCATCATATGAGCCTATGGCAGGCGGAGACGAAAATCCGTTTAGAATGCCTTTATATTCAGGAAACCACCCAGAAGCAGCTCTTGCACCCGATAACCGTTATTATGTTGAAGAACCTTTTGGTGAAACGCTATTTCCATCTGCAACAGTTGGTTATTCTCAGGTTACTACAACTAATTTAGTGTTAGACGAAAATGGAGTGCCGCTTTCAAGTTTATCTACCCCTTTATACGTAACAAAGCACGGAACCGGTTATGTAGTAAATCAGTTTTATACTGCAAAAGACTATCCTTTAAAAACTACACGTACTGATATGAACGTGAAAGAAGCTAAGTCGGGTTTAGGAGGACAGATTTTACGTTTAGATTTAAAGCACTATATGACGGCATCGCAAGGTTACGTTGTAGAAATGAATGATATGCATGGCAAAGCCAAAGCTACATGGGTTTATGCGCAGGGGCAAAGTGCACCATTATCAGGCAAGCAATATTTTTACAGAGATAATTATGTAGTATCTAATGGTGTAAGAACCCCGGGAAACCAGCTTTTAAATGAAAATGTTCCGGTAGTGGATGGTAATGGCAACTATTATTCTTCAGGCACGAATGTTGGTATTGATTATGATTTTATTACTGATTTTAGAGAAGAAGAAACAGTTACCGAAACTGTTGGAGCCAATATTAATTTTTATGTGTTTTATGTAGTGGTTCCTTTAGCTATACCACCTATTTGGCCTATGTATTCAAAAGAATCAACCAGGTTAAGAACGGCGGTAACTACAAAAGTAATAAATCGGTATGGTATTTTAGACCAAGTGGTTGCTTACCAAAACGGATCTACAGTTAGCACTCAAAATGAATTATGGGATGGCGAAACAGGTGAGGTACTTCTTACAAAGGCTAATAACGAGTACGATGATACCACTTTTTCTATGACTTACCCTGCACATTGGGCATATCAGGGAATGAGCCCGGCTTATATAAATGATTTATTAACCTACACCTACACAGGAACAGCTCTTACAGGTAGTATTCAAAGTGATTTAAATACGTATTTTGCTCCGGGCGATGTTGTTATTATAACTGGCACATCTTCAGGACACACTACACCTTCACAAGCTGTAGTTTCTCAGATCGGAACTAATAATGTAATTATAGATTATTATAACAGTTCTATTCCTTCTCTTGCAACTTATGGAGTTGGTACAACTATTAAAGTAATACGCCCCGGCAGAAGAAATATGCAATCATTACCAATTGGTACAATTACAAGTTTAAATAACCCGGTACCATATACTACTACACAAGGAAGCTCTGTTTTCTCTATTTTAAGCGGCCTTACTTCATCCCTTAAAATTATTTCGGCTTCTGCAACAGAGTATAGCGACATTGCAAAACTGGATTGCGGATGCTTATCCTCACTATACCCTAGCTATGTAAATTCGTATGGCATAATTAACCCTTATTTAGTTGGATTAAGAGGGTGCTGGCATCCTAAAACGGTATATTCTTTTTTAACCAACAGATCCGAAGTTTAAAGCGGTGATAAAAACACATATGGCAATATGCGTACTGATGGTACTTTTACCACTTTTTCTCCTTTTTGGAATTACGCCAGCGGTTCTTATTTTACATCAAATCCGGGTACACCAAACGTTTCACCTGCTTGGTGGACTTTCACCAAAAGTTTAAGTATCTATTCTACCGATGGGCATGAACTTGAAAACAGAGATGCCTTAAACCGTTACTCAGCAGCCACATATGGGTATGATAATATGTTGCCTCTGTCCATATCTAACAATTCAAGATTTCAGGAAGTTGGTTTTGATGGGTTTGAAGACAGAGCATACAACGTTTGTAACAATAACTTACATTTTGGCTTTGTTCCAACAACCGGGGTTTCATACGATTATAGCAGGGCGCATACAGGTAAGTATAGCCTTAAGGTAAATAACGGTAGTCAGTCTTCACTAATTTCAACATACACTATAAATTGTATAAACCAAAGCGCTACATCAGGCAGTAATTAAATAATAAAATCATGAAAAGTAAACTAATAATATTGTTGCTAATAAGTTTTTTGTATAAAGTAAATGCGCAAAATTCTAATGTAGTTATTTCTGATGTCATACTGCATACTATTAAAAAACCATTCAGATCAACAGGTACGGCTTCTGATGCACCTGTTCCTGATACTATAAATGCCCGCTTAATGTTTAGTTGTACACCACCCTCTAATACAGATACTTTAGTTGTTAAAATTGGCAGCGACAAAAATGACGGTACTTTTTTTTATGAAAAATTTCCGGTTGTTTCTAAACCAAATAATGTGTTTGGTTTTGTTGGCAGTGGTACATATTATTTACAGAACAAAACAACAAGTAGCGATAATGTTTTTAACCGCTTTACAGGTGGTAATATGATTGGGTTTAATATGACATTTCCGGAGAGTATGTTGCAAAAAATAAAGTGGATTACAGTTTATGCAATTGATAAGCAAAATAACGTTTCAAATTATCAATATTATCAAGCAAATTAATATGAAAAAACATATTTATATCTTTTTTATTGCCTTTATTGCTTTTGCCAAAATAAGTAAAGGGCAAATCTATACAGTTTCACAGTCTATAGACTATGGTACTGCAAATATTACTACGGCTGCTCCTGCTGCAGGGTCACTTACTAAAGCAGTTATTGATGCTGTTAATTACTTACACTCGGGCGGAAGTGTAGCAACCATAATAATAGCAACACCTGGTTTAATTGAGATGAAAGGTACTATTAAAATTGATGGTGCAAACGCTCCGGGTAATATTCATTATCCTTATCAACCTTATAATGGTGGAACAATAATTTTTAAGGCCCAAACACCGACACCCTGGCAACAAGGATTTACTATACATACTGGTACAGGAAGTGGAACAGATTGCGAATATTATGATGTGAATTTTGTATATATGTTCCTTATTAACATTTCAGGCGCTTCAAGCGTTAATTTCCCTGTGATTGAGTTTGATGATTTAATTTTCCAGGATTTTTACGGAGAAAAAAATTTTAATAACAGTTGTTCTGGTTTTGTTACTGGTAGTACTAATAGCAGAGCTTGTATTTATACAAGCTCACCTTTAGGTGTTAAGTTTAATGTAAAAGGTTGCGAATTTATAAACAACAATACTGATATATATTTTTCCGGTAATGGAAACCCTACAATTCCCATTGCTACATCTTCTACATTAACTGTTGATGGTACTTCAAGTAACCCACAACCTATTTTTACAAGAAACTCTATTGCAAATGTTTATGGCACAACCCTAACAGATCCAAGCTGTTCTATATTTGGAACATATTTTGGTAATTTGGTTGTTAGAAATGGTGTTTTTGATTTTAATAACATACCTACTCCTACAGGAAGCCAATATCAGGCTGCTATTTCTATAAGTGCTATTGGTAATTCTTATGGTAATGTTCTTCCTAATCTTACCGTTCAATATAATACACTTAGAAATTATACCGCGCCCTTTATTCATATGAGAGATGCAGTTAGTACATCTTACCTTAATATAACAGGAAATTGGTTTCATAATACTACCAGTGTATATGGTGCAATATATTTTGCTGCTGGCGATTATAATTCTCCCATAATTGATTATAATAAATTTTATAGCAATACAAAAGATATAGTAATTGACGGAGGTAATAATTTATTAGAGTTTATTAAACAACCCAACCCATTTGGGTATGCACAAAAAAATTATAATAATACTTTTAACTATAGCAACCAATACTCTAATTTATCAATAAAATTGAATAATTATGCAAATTCTAAAGTTATTGGATACCCTAATTTGTCAGAAATTCAAACAGCTAATAATAATGTACCCAACAAAGGTTCTATCGTTAGGGGAAACAGTATTGTTAATTACACGGGCGCAGGAGTAATTTCATCATCGGCAATGACAATAGGCTCT
>DATFTU010000406.1:0-3931 GCA_035261565.1 Bacteroidia bacterium | reverse complement strand
CGTAACACCAAACATGTTTTTTACGGCATCTAAAATTTGTTGCGACAGGTTGTAAATTTCACTTCCGTTAGCTTCTCCATAATTAACCAATACCAAGGCCTGGTTTACGTGCACACCTGCATCGCCAACCCGTTTGCCTTTAAAGCCACATTGTTCTATCAGCCAGCCGGCAGCGAGTTTATAATTACCATTATCTAACACATAAGCAACCAGGTTGGGGTATTGCTGCTTTAGTTCATCGTGTTTTTGTTTGCTAACCTCGGGGTTTTTAAAAAAACTACCTGCATTGCCAATTTTAGCCGGGTCAGGTAATTTTGAACTTCTAATATTTATAACTGCATCGCTAATGGCTTTTACACTAAGCTGTGTAACACCCATAGCTTTAAGTTCTTGTTCAATTGCTCCGTACGAAGTATTAAAAACCGGTTTTTTATTCAGCTTAAAAACTACCGATGTAATCAGGTATTTGTTTTTATATATGTGTTTAAAAACACTTTCGCGGTAACCAAATTGACAATCTTTATTGGCAAATGTTTTTTCTTCTCCTGTCATTACATCAATTGCATTTACCTGTTCGCAAACGTCTTTTATTTCAACACCATATGCACCAATATTTTGCATGGGGCTTGCTCCCACGCAACCCGGTATAAGCGATAGGTTTTCTATACCACCATAGTTATGGTTTACACACCATAATACAAACCGGTGCCAGTTTTCTCCGGCAGCAGATTTTATAAAAACATGGTTATCATCTTGTTTTACAATTTCAATACCATGCAAATTGTTTTTAATTACCAAACCATCATAATTTTTGGTAAACAATAAATTGCTCCCTCCTCCAATAATTAATAAAGGGTTGTTTTTATAAATATCATTTTGCAATAAATCTTTAAACTGCGCAACCGAATTTACTTCAGTAAAATATTTTGCATACACATCGGTAGCAAAGGTGTGGTACTTTTTTAGTGAATAATTGCTTAAAATTTGCATGGCACAAATAACGGAAATAATTTAAAACTGAATGCCAATGCACAACATATCGTCGGTTTGTTCGTGGTCGCCCTGCCAGGCAGTAAGTACTTCATCAACACGTTTGCCTTGCTCGTGCATGCTTAAGCCTTGTGAGTCAACTAACAAATCGCGGAAACGCTTAACCATAAACTTACGCCCTTCTTCGCCACCAAATTGGTCTTGCACCCCATCTGAAAATAAATAAATGGCATCTCCCTCATTCATTTTAAAACGGTGCACGGTAAATTGTTTATCAAAATCGTGCCCAAAGCTGCCAATAGGCGATTTGTTCCCTTTAATTTCTATCAGTTCTTTATTTTTAAACATGTATAAAGGGCGTTTGGCTCCGGCAAATGTTAATTCTTTATTGCTTGGGCGATAACGGCAAATAACGGCATCCATACCATCATTAGTAACAATATTGCCATGCTGCCTTAGAGTTTCGTGTAGTTTTTTATCTAAATGGTCTAATATTTTAGCAGGATTTGTTGTGCCCGATGATGCCACCACCTGGTTAAGTAATGAGTTGCCAATAACTGTCATTAAAGCCCCCGGTACACCGTGCCCCGTACAATCAAACACGGCAATAATAACATCTTCGCCTTGCTGGGTAAACCAATAAAAATCGCCACACACAATATCCTTAGGGCGGTAAAAAATAAACGACTTATTAAATATTTTAGAAATCATGGCATAAGCCGGTAATATAGAATCCTGTATACGCTTGGCGTAATTAATACTATCTTTAATTTCGCGATAAGCGTGCTCTAATTTTAATCCTTTTTCAATAACCTCCTGCGTACGCTCGCTCACTTTGTTTTCCATATCAACCGAGTAATCGTGCAGGCTGTTACGCATGTTTATAAGAGCGTTACCAAGCATATCGTTATCGCTTAACTTATCATACCATACGGTTAAATTTCCTTTTCCAATTTCATTAGCAAAAACCGATGTTTTAGTAAAACTATCTGACAAAGCATTTACTGAAGCAGCCATTTCGTTTACTACATTTTTATCTTTGGTATGTATTTTTTCGTTGGATAATTCACCTCTTCCTAATTTTTGTATAATCTCTTTCATTTTAAGTATGGGCTTACGTATGGCACCCGAAATAAACGAAATAGCAAAAAATACAAACACAAATAAACCTATAGAAGAAGCCAGCATAATAGTCATCATGCGTTTAGATGCTTTTTCGATATTTACTTTCATTAAATGAGCCTCTTCACGATTGCGGTTTACAATTTTTTTAAGGCTCGTCATTATATCCTGTGTGCGGGGCAGTACTTCACTTTCAATTAACTCTTCACACTTAAATTTTTTCTTGGGGTTTTCGTAATCATCAAAGTTTACCAGGGTTGTCATAATATCTTTTTCAACAGCAATTAAGGCGTCAAACTTTTTAAATACGGCTTGCAAACTATCTTTATCCGAAGCTTTGTTTAATTTATCGGTATAGGCCCCAAGTTTTTTTTGCAGTTGCGGGTAATGAATTTTTTGCAAGGAGTCTAAAGCCTTTTTATCATCAATACTGTTTTGAAGATACACCCAGTTAGTAGTATACATTTTAGACTCGGTAACTACTACATCAAACTCATCTAAAGCCTCTATATAAGGGTTTATTACCTCAGTCATTTCCTCAATGGTGGCTTTATTTTTTTCGATCAGGTACGAATTAAAAATGGCGTTAAATAACACAATAGCTATAACCAGTATAAAAGCAAGTGTTACTTTAGGAAAACCGGTACTAAAAAAACTAATTTTCATAAATAAGTGGCGTGTACACAAATATATTCTTTTAAGGCAATTAATTAATTTTTTGTGAGTAGAATTTTTTTTCTATTTTTAGGCAACTATGAAAAAAAGCTACAAGCTACTGGTATTTATTTTACTGATAAGTGCTTATGTTTCTAAAGCCCAGGAGCCTGCAAACTCTATTGCCGCAACTGATTCTACAAAAAAAGATACCCTTAATTATTACGACATGACTATTGAGCAATTGCTTAGTTTAAAAGCGCATGGCGTACCCTCTGAACTGGAGAAATTGATTAACTCGCTTATATCGGTTGCATCAAAAAAGCCATTAAATGTACGCGAATCGCCCAGTATTGTAACCTTGGTTACCGCCGAAGAAATTAAAAACTCGGGTGCACGCGATTTAATTGATGTGTTACGCTTGGTACCCGGTATTGATTTTGGCGTTGATGTGCAAGGTGTAGTTGGTATTGGTATGCGTGGTAATTGGGCACATGAGGGCAAAGTTTTGATACTATTAGACGGACAGGAAATGAATGAAATACTTTTTGCTACTACGCAATTTGGCAACCATTTTCCTATAGACCAGATAAAGAAAATAGAAATTATACGAGGGCCGGGCTCGGCTATTTATGGTGGTTATGCCGAGTATGGGGTTATAAATATTATTACCAAACAAGGCGATGATATTAATGGGGTGGCAGTATCGGGTATATATGGGCAAACTGAAAAAGATTATATGCGCAGAAACATTAACCTATCTGCCGGAAAAAAGTTAGGAGATTTTATATGGAGCGTATCAGGCATGATTGGGCAGGGCCAGCGCAGCACACAAAACTATACCGATGTACATGGTAATAGCTATAGCATGATGGGCAACTCGGCACTTAACCCGGCTTATGCCAATATAGGCGCATCATATAAAGGACTTAGTTTTAGGGCTATTGGCGATTTTTATAATACCACTACACAAGATGGGTATGATGCCATATACCCGAAACCATATACACAGAATTTTAACTCTATGTATTTTGAGCTAAAGTATTTATGGAAAGTTGGCAGCAAACTAACCATAACCCCTAAACTAAACTATAAAAGCCAGGAACCTTGGAAAACTCCGCAAGGTGATAGTATAAACCCATCGTATTTAAAAACCGCCAGCCGT
>DATFTU010000405.1:0-5529 GCA_035261565.1 Bacteroidia bacterium | reverse complement strand
TCATTTGGATGCACTTGAAAAAATATTAAAAAAGCGAGACTAAATTTTTTTATTCATTTACTTTGAAATACAAAGTACTTTTAAAATAGACAATATGAAAACAATAACCGAAAAACAACTGGAGAAAAAAGTAAAATTATCATTGATAATTTTTACTGCACTACTAATTATAAGTGGAGTTACCGCCTTCCCTTTAGAATGGGAATTATCGTTACTGGCTAAATCAAGCCTCATTTGTTCAAATACTATTTTACACGATTGGATAGAAAAAACTTATGAGGCTGTTAGAAACTCTAATAACACGTATCCTTTTTTATCGTACGGAACAGATTGGCTGGCATTTGCCCACATTGTAATTGCAACCGCTTTTATTGGCCCTTTAAAAAATCCGGTAAAAAATATTTGGGTTATTCAATTTGGTATGATTGCCAGCCTGATGGTTTTTCCGTTAGCTTTTATTTGCGGCCCAATCCGTCACATTCCTTTTTACTGGCAATTGATAGATTGTTCTTTCGGTTTATTTGGCCTTATACCCTTATATATAGCGTACAGAAACACTAAGCAACTTGAAACATTAACTTTTAAAAATAAATAATATGAAAAAGAACGATTGGATTCTGTTACTTTCTGTATCACTTTACAGTTTTTTGTTTTACCAGCAAAATGCAGGCATAAACTTCGCCATTTTTTCTATAGCTCTTATAATCGCACTTTTAGGTAAGGATAAAACCGTATTAAAAAACAAATATTGGTGTTTTGCCGCAATAGGCACTCTAATTAGTGCTTTGTTAGTTGGATATTAT
The DNA here is from genome assembly GCA_035261565.1 of Bacteroidia bacterium. Lineage (GTDB taxonomy): Bacteria > Bacteroidota > Bacteroidia > B-17B0 > Aurantibacillaceae > PALSA-968. The sequence goes on along the minus strand of DATFTU010000405.1, from coordinate 4,726 downwards.
GGAAATACACTATGTGTTATTACTAATATAATCTCTTTAAGTTATTTGTCGGCTATGAGCGTAAAACCCAATTCTTCTTTACTAATGGGGCTTTTATTTTCAGCTTACTCCTATTCTTCGTCTCTTATTTTTATGTTCGTATCTTATATAGATAAGAGAATAAACACAGATACAGAAACTGAGCAAAAAAAGGGAGTTTCAAAAAAAGTTGTACTTATAATTATTCCCTTGCTGGTAACGTCGGTATTCTTTTTTATGTATAGGGCTTCGAATGCCTTATTTGATGATTTAGCAAGCAAAATAAACTTCGATTTTATTTCGCTCCCTTGGGTTGCTTTTACTATAGGTGGTTTTATTTTACTATATGGTTTTTTTTACCATCGCAAAATTTCAGTTTTAGCCGACATAGATGAAAATGCTTCAAACTATGTTGACCCGAACAGTACTAATACAATAAGCCTTTTTGGAAAAAAATGGAGCCTTGAAGACGAAGAGTTTTCGGGCAGAGTTATGCTTATTCTTTTAAACAGTTTATTACTACTGGTTAATGGCCTTGATATTAATTTTCTTTTTATAGATGGTAAATTACCCAGGTATGTAACCTATTCAGGCTTCGTACATCAGGGCATTGGTATGCTGATTACATCTATACTAATTGCCATAGCTATTATACTGTTTTACTTTAGAGGGGCGTTAAACTTTTACAAAAAAAATAAAGCACTTAAGTTATTAGCTTATATATGGATTATACAAAATGCCTTTATGCTAATTTCTACCGGATTACGAAATGAAATGTATATTAATGAATACGGGCTTACTTATAAACGTATAGGCGTATATATTTATTTGCTGCTAACCCTTGTAGGGTTATTAACCACTATTGTAAAAATTTATAAAAACAAAAGCAATCATTTTCTTTTCAGAATAAACGGAATATTGTTTTATAGTTTGTTGGTTGTGTCTTGTTTTTTTAGTTGGGATGATATAATTACCTCATTTAATATTAGCAGGGCCCGGTTAGAAAAAAACTATTTATTGCAATTATCAGAAACCAATCTTCCTCAATTATATAAGTTGAAGCAAAGCAGCGACAAAGAATTTAAATTAAAAACACAAGACCCAGCCTTGGATTATTTAACAACCAACAATGACCAAGGTTTTAGTTTTGATGAGGCTCTTGACAGAAAACTTTTTCTTTTTTTAACCAATTGTGAAAACCATAATTGGAAATCGTGGTATTTTGACGAGCAAAAAACTTACGAGCAACTACAAAGCCAGCACATATTTGAAAACACTACAGAGCTTAATTTGCGCGGATTATATTTAACTACGTTACCCGCATTATCAAAGTTTACTAATTTAAAAAAACTTAATCTGTACAATAATGCCATTGCTTCTTTAAATGGTATAGAAAAACTTGACAGATTAGAATATCTTGATATTAGTCAAAATCAAATATCAGACTATACACCTTTATACTGCCTTAAAAATTTACGCGAATTAATTGTAAATAACATAGATACAGATAAACTAAAAGAGCTGCAAAGTAAATTACCTAATACTAAAATAAACAATTAAATGCCGAAAAACACATTTGCTGCTTTTATAGTAGCCGGTACCATGGGATTTGTCGGTGGCCTGGTAAGTCTTTTTTCAATAGGGTTCTTGTTTTCATACTGTTTAACTGCCGAACCAAATTATTTCATTTTTGTAGTAATCGGTTTTCTTATCAATGTAATTGGCCCTTTAATTTTTTGCACAGGTTTTCTTTTACCGCTTGCTGTTATAGATAAAACAAAAATTGAAGAACTTTCTTTTTCTGCTTTAATTAAAAGATATGTCCCCATTTTATCTTTACCGTTTACAATGTTATTTTTATATGTTCTATTTCAAAACTACGATTATCCGGGCAATAAATATTTTTCTATTCTTAGTGCAATAAACAGTTTTAGTGTTTGCATGATATGTTTATTGTTTTTTATTAAGCGGCTAAAATCAGTATGAGTATTAAAAACAAAATTATATGGCTTACGCTGTTTAGTATAGCTATGGGGTTTATGGAAGCTGCCGTTGTAATTTATCTACGTAAAATTTATTACCCCGCAGGGTTTCAATTTCCTCTAATACCTATTGATAATGATATAGCCTTGGTTGAATTTTTGCGCGAAGCAGCAACTATTATTATGTTAGTGGGGGTTGGTGCGCTGGCAGGAAAAGCATCTTCACAGAAATTTGCCTTTTTTATTTACTGCTTTTCCATTTGGGATATATTTTACTATATATTCTTAAAAGTATTTTTAAACTGGCCTCAGTCTTTTTTTACCTGGGATATACTTTTTTTAATCCCTGTGCCTTGGGTTGGGCCCGTACTTGCGCCATGCTTAGTAAGTGCTAATATGATTGTTTTTAGTATTCTGATTGTTTTTCAGGTAGAAAAAGGGCTGAGCTCAGCTATTAAATTAAATGAATGGATTATGCTAAGTATAGGGAGTTTTATCATCATATTTTCTTTTGTTTTAGATTACTTTACATATGTTACACAAACAAATACTACTGCTGGTATATGGACTTTAGGAAGTCATCAAAACCTTTTTAACGAAATAAAGAACTACGTACCGCAAAACTACAACTGGTTTATTTTTTTAATGGGCGAAACCCTAATTATTTATACCATAATACAATATAAGCGGAGAATAAATAACTTAAAAACAAATACTCTATGATTAAGCAATTAACTAAACACTGTCGATTAAACATTACAATTCTTTTAGTGTGTATGAGCATTTTTTGCCTTGCTTTTTCTTTGGTTCGATTTTTTATTACAGGAACCAAGGTATATTTATTTCTTAACTGGAACCTTTTTCTCGCATTTATTCCCTGGTGCCTGGGCACCATAATTTTAATTAAAGGCTACGAAAAAAAGAAAATTGCATTTGTTACATTTTTATTTTGTTGGTTACTATTCTTCCCAAATTCACCCTATATACTTACTGATTTTTTTCACTTGAAAGACAGGAGTTTTGTACCCCTTTGGTTTGATTGGGCATTAATACTATCATTTGCATGGACAGGTTTGGTTTATGGTTTTTCGAGCCTGGCAGATATAGAACAAATTTTACTGACCAAATTTAAAAAGCGCCATGTAACTTTACTTGTTATTGCTTTTTTATTTCTTTCAGGCTTTGGCGTTTATATAGGCAGGTTTTTACGATGGAATAGCTGGGATGTTATTAGCAATCCTTTAATTATTGCATCGGATATCAGTATCCGGATTATACATCCATTTTTGCACGCACGCACATGGCTAATTACCTTAATTATTGGTTTGTTACTAAACATGATGTATTTTTCGTTTAAGTATACTACACTAAGTCAAAGCAAAGGTTAATGCTTTACAAAATAGTTCTATTTTAAAAATTATTTATCCATTAAATAATTTATTTCTTTTTATGGCTTTGCCCTTTCGTAATAAAATTGCCTGATATATGCTGGGCACATCATTTGTCCATTCACGCAAAAGTATGATGATTAAAATAATCTCTACACGTGTAATTAATCCGCTATAAAAACAAATTTGAAACAAAACTGTTGAGTTTGTTGTTATAATTACCTGCATAAGTGTTGCAACTAATATTAAAGTCCAAATTTTTGAAGAGATGGCATGTGTAGCAATTTCCTTCTTAAATTTTAAAAAACAAATTAAATATGTAAGGGCCTCTACACTTACTAAAACAATCATCTCTATATAATTAGCATAGAAAAATTGAGGGCTTTGAATAAATGTAGCCGCAATAACCATAGTAAAGAACAGTTGGTCAATTGTCGAATCCAATCTACGAAGATGTTGTGTTGAAATATTTAACCGCCTCGCAATAATTCCGTCAAAAATATCTGTTAACAGGCCAATAGGTAATAATGTAGCTGCTATCACATTGTAATAATTAGCATGCAAAATGCTTAAACCCAAAATTATTACTCCAATAACTAATCGCGAATAAATTAAAGCCTTTGGAATGTGTTTCATTTTATGGGATTAAAGAAAATATTAGGAGAGGTATTAAATTATACGTTTATTTCAAAAATACACAATTTCACTATAGTTTAATACTATAAAAGTTATCAGACAAAAACGAGCGTATGATATGTTTATTTAGTTATTTTTATTATGTTTGGTTTTCTATTTACTATATGGTCTACAAAATTGTTAATTTCATTCTATCCTTCATTACCAAGCGTATTGTATTTATGAGCTTAAATGTAATTACGTTTGTTTTTAGTTTTTATTGTTTAAAAGGCCTCTTTCAGTTTATGCATGTTTTTTCGAGTATGAGCGAACAGGAAATTGACCAAATGAGTGAAACCCTAAATGGTATTGCAGGTGTTTTAGTAGCCATTGGCGTTTTATTAGAAGAAAGAGAAACCATACAAAAAATGGCTAACATAAACACCAAACCTATTGATGAACATTTAAACGAAGTAGCACATCATAACGGCTTAGGTTTATTATTAATAGGGCTTTTTATGGAAATTATTACATTATTGATAGAAGCGCCTAAAACAATTATAAATACAAGCGGAGTTGAAATTTATTTATTTGGGTTTTGTTTTTTACTGGTCATATTCTCTATGTTAATTGAAATAGATTTTATTAAAGATTATACTAAATCATACTTTAAAAAAGCAAGTAAATAATATTTTACGCATGCCATACAAACCCGGACTTCAT
>DATFTU010000404.1:0-2892 GCA_035261565.1 Bacteroidia bacterium | reverse complement strand
TTATATACAATTACTTTTTTTACAAAAGCACAATTTGCTAAAGCGTCATCAATAACACTTTTCAGCCCAATATCTTTAGCGCCTCTAAAAGCGCCATCGCAGGTTATAATAAATTCTGCTTTAGCATCCTGTAGTCTGTCTGCAATGGCTTGCGCAGAAAAACCTCCAAAAATTACCGAGTGTATAGCCCCAATGCGTGCACAAGCAAGTGTGGCAATGGCAAGTTCAGGTATCATGCCCATGTAAACGCAAACTCGGTCGCCTTTTTTTACGCCGTTGTTTTTTAGCACATGGGCAAACTGACAAACTTTATCGTATAACTCTTTGTAAGTATAAGTTACACCGGTCTCTTGTGGGTTGTTGGGCTCCCACACAATAGCAGGTTTGTTGGCATCGGTAGCCAAATGCCTGTCTAAACAATTTTCGGTAATGTTTAGTTTAGCGCCTTTAAACCATTCAATTTTTGGCTCGGTAAAATTCCAGTCTAAAACTTTATCCCACTTTTTTTTCCAGGTAAAATTTTCCGCAATGCTTGCCCAAAATTTTTCAGGCTCTTTTACACTGGTATCGTAAGCGGCTTTATATTCGGCTAATGTTTTTAACTGATGCGGGTATTTCATAATGCAGTATCTATTAAATTTTGTACCACGAAAGTATGTTATTCGCCCTGTTTTTAAAACAAAAAATTACTTAATTTCAACATCTGTATTTTACTCTTTTTTAACGCATGGAAAACTCCTTAGCATACGCGCAAGCACAAGATAAAAATGATGAATTAAAAGCGTTTCGCGATAAATTTTATTTTCCCCGCCTGCACGGCAAGCAGGTGGTTTATTTTACGGGTAACTCATTGGGGCTGCAACCCAAAACCACACAAGACTATATTTTAAACGAGCTCGAAGATTGGGCAAGTTTTGGTGTAGAGGGGCATTTTCATGCACGCAACCCTTGGTTTTCGTACCACGAAATTTTAACCGAAAAAACCGCCAAAATAGTGGGCGCGCTTCCGCAAGAAGTGGTTATGATGAACCAGCTTACTGTTAACCTGCATTTATTGCTTATATCATTTTACCGACCAACCAAACAGCGTTACAAAATTATTTGCGAAGCAAAAGCTTTTCCGTCTGATTTATATGCTTTGCAATCGCAGGTAAAATACCATGGCTTTAATTATAAAGATGCCTTGGTTGAGATTGAACCCCGTGCCGGAGAGAAAAGCCTGCGTACCGAAGATATTTTAAAAGCTATTGAAGAAAATAAAAATGAATTAGCCGTAGTACTTTTTGGCGGTATAAATTATTACAGTGGCCATGTATTAGATATGAAAACCATTGCCCAGGCTGCACACAAAGCGGGTGCTTACGCGGGTTTTGATTTGGCGCATGCTGCCGGCAATATTAAAATGGATTTGCATAACTGGCAAATTGATTTTGCCTGCTGGTGCAGCTACAAATATTTAAACGCCGGGCCTGGCAGTGTCGCCGGAGCTTTTGTACATGAAAAACATTTGCACAATTTCGATTTACCAATTTTAGCGGGTTGGTGGGGGCACGATAAGGAAACCCGTTTTAAAATGGCATCGGAGTTTATTCCCATTCCAACGGCCGAGCGTTGGCAACTGAGTAATGCACCCGTGTTATCAATGGCTGCCTACAAAGCTTCGCTCGATATTTTTGATGAAGCTGGCATGGATAGGTTAACTGCCAAAAGCAAAAACTTAACAGGTTATTTAGAGTTTATTGTTAATCAGGTTAACGATTTAACCAGTACACCTGATAAATATTTTGAAGTTATTACACCTGCTGACAGAAGTTGTCAGTTATCCATTGTGCCGCACGGACGAGGAAAAGAGTTGTTTAACCAATTAACTGCCCACGGCGTTATTGCCGATTGGCGCGAACCTGATGTTATCCGTATGGCGCCTGTACCTTTGTATAACTCATTTGAAGACATATTTCAATTCGGACAAATTTTGTTGCACCTTTGTGCTAAGTAAAAATAACCGTCATGAAAAAATTCTCCATCCTTGTTTTATTTGCAACCGTTTTATTTGCCTGTTCAAATAATAAAGAGCAAACTGCTGACCAGAAAAAAGACAATGGTATTATTGAAACACACCCTGTGCATGGCAATGTAGTGCAAGCCAGTTTTAAAGTGTGGGGTAATTGCGAAACTTGTAAAGATAATATTGAAAATGCCGCACGTATTAAAGGCCTAACCTTTTGCAGCTGGGATACCGGCACCAAAGTTTGCACCATAACATACGATAGCCGCGAGACTACAGTTGATGCCATACAAAAAGCCATTGCCGATGCAGGTTACGATAACCCCGGTTATAAAGGCAACGATAAGGCTTATGCCGATTTAGCCCCTTGCTGCCAATATGATAGGAAGAAATAATTTTTTTCTTGTCGTTTCGAACGAAGAGAGAAATCTATTGCAAAACCACTAACATTCAAAACTCAACATTTTATTATACCCCAATTTTTTCGTTTACAACTTTTAAAATTTCAGTTTCTAAAGCAATCGTTTTATTTTCTATTTCTTTTCCTTTAGCAACAACATCAGCTACAAAAGTTTTGTCATCATAACCTGCCGCGTTAATACGCACATTCATAAATGCCCCCATAACGGCACTGCGTGCGCATAAAGCACCCACACCGGCATCTGATATGGAGTTTGGGTTTCCAATTTCTGCCATGGCTTTAATAACCGCCATACTATCGTATGTGGTTTGCATCACCTTAAACGGTATTTCAATGGCAAACCTGGTGGCATCCTGTATGGCTTTTGCGCGACTATTTTTTTCTTCATCAGTTCCTTTTGGTAAACCAAAGGCTGCCATAATTTTATTAAAGGCTGCTGTATCGGCATCCACTAATTTCACTAATT
>DATFTU010000403.1:0-6323 GCA_035261565.1 Bacteroidia bacterium | reverse complement strand
CGTAGCCGTGGTAAAGACATTGATGCAGCTTGCGGGCAATTGGCCAACAAAAATAAATCGGCTAAAAATATACCTGTAAAATAACAAGTTAACCAATTAATTTGCACATTTAAGGTCTCAATTTTGGGATTGAAAACCGTTGACGAAATAAAAGCACCTATTGCTACGCACATGGATGAGTTTGAAATAAAATTCAAACAATCAATGAAAAGCTCTGTGCCTTTATTAGAAAAAATTACCAGCTACATTGTAAAACGCAAAGGCAAACAAATACGCCCTATGTTTGTTTTTTTATCGGCACAAATGCATGGGGAGATTAATGAAAGTACATATCGTGCAGCAGCTTTAATTGAATTACTACACACAGCAACCTTAGTGCACGATGATGTGGTGGATGATAGCAACGAGCGCAGAGGTTTTTTTTCGGTTAATGCGCTTTGGAAAAATAAAATTGCGGTACTTATTGGCGATTATCTGTTATCGAAAGGATTGCTGTTATCGTTGGATAATGATGATTTTCATTTACTGAAACTGGTGAGCAATGCCGTACGCGAAATGAGCGAGGGCGAATTGCTGCAGATAGAGAAAGCACGAAAACTGGACATATCGGAAGAGATTTATTTTGAAATTATCCGCCAAAAAACAGCCACACTAATTGCGGCTTGCTGTGCCACAGGGGCGGCATCGGTTACGGAAGACAAACAGGTAATTGAAACTATGAAACAGTTTGGTACATTAACCGGTATTGCTTTCCAAATAAAAGATGATTTGTTTGATTTTGGCGGAGGTACCGATATTGGCAAGCCAACCGGCATTGATATTAAGGAAAAGAAAATGACATTGCCGCTGATTTATGCCCTTAACAACTCTACTTACCTTGAGAAACGAAAAATAATAAATATTGTAAAAAACCATAACGAAGACCCTAAAAAAGTTGCCGAGGTTATTGATTTTGTATTTGCTAAAAAAGGTATTGAGTATGCCGAAAAAATTATGCACCAATACAAAAATGAAGCTTTAAATTTATTGAAAAGCTTTAAAGATAGCGAGGCAAAAAAATCATTAGAGCAATTAGTAATTTATACAGTAGAAAGAAAAAAATAAGCGCAATGAAAAAAATTTTATTTATAGCATCCGCATTTGTGTTGTTATTGAACGCTTGTAAATGGGGAGATAAAAAAGAAGGGAATACAATGACGTTAGAAGATTCGGCTAACGCGCAAATAAAATCGCAGATAGATAAAATTGTGGATGAACTTGCGCCACCTGACAGCGATTACACAGGCGAGTTGTTTCAGAAATATGAAAACGGCATGGTAAAAACAAAAGGATTTTTCAGATTTGGCAAACGCCACGGGCAATGGTTTTATTTTTACCCGAACGGATATATTTGGAGCGAGGCTTTATATGATAATGGTAAAATGAACGGGCACTCGAAAGTGTATTACGAAAATGGAAGGGTGTATTACGAGGGAGATTATAAACATGATGTGGCCGTGGGCATATGGCATTATTATGACACCAGTGGAACATTGGCTATTGAAAGAACGTACGATAGTTTGGGTAAAGTTTTAAAAGATAAAAACCTGCAAATTAAAAAATAATGAATCCGGAAAAATTGCAGCTTGTAATTTCGGTTGATGTGTATGAAAATACCAAGCAATTGCCTACCGAAGAAGCCACTTTAATACACGAGGCTACTAAAGCCATGCATAATGCTTATGCACCTTACTCAAAATTTAATGTGGGCACGGCTTTACTTTTAGAAAACGGAAAAATTATAACGGGCAATAACCAGGAGAACGCAGCTTATCCATCGGGGATGTGTGCTGAACGTGTGGCTATATTTTACGCAGGCTCGCAATACCCGGGCGTGGCGGTAAAAACCATTGCGGTTATTTGCGATGTGGTGGCCGACCAGCCCCTTACCCCCTGCGGTGCCTGCCGGCAAGCTATTGCCGAGTATGAACAAACCACAGGTAAAAAAATTAAAATAGTAATGGCAACCACTACCGGTAAAATTTATACAGCCAACAGTATTGAAACTTTGTTGCCTTTTATGTTTAGCGGCAAGTATATTAGAAAATAAATTGTGATTGTTACTTAGCTAAGGTAAGTTAGCAATGAGAAGACTGTGGCTACTGTTATTTTTTATAAGCGTATCTGTTTTTGGGCAGACAGCTAAAGACAACAACTCTGCTATTTTATTAGATGCTTATTTAACCGTAAACACAGGGCTGTGTATGCCTATAGGCGATTTTGGAAGTAACAATTATAAAAACCCTAATGCGGGTTTTGCCATGCCGGCAGCTAATTTTGAAGTTAGTTACATAGGCAGGTTTTATGAGCTTATTGGCCTTGCCCTTATGTTTAAAAACACCACTATGGCTATGAATTTTACACCAGCCGAAACCTATTATAATGCTAACGATACCAATTATTATTGGGCAGGAGCAGCAACACCGATAAAAGTAAAAATGGCCATGATTGGCTTATACAGCCTGGTGCCGGTTACAAAAGCAAAAAATTTATTTGTGTTTATAAAACCCATGATTGGTTTGGGCTTTGTAAATGCCACATCAACCACATACGAACTTTTTGAAAAACAGCTTATTTATGCGCCGGGCAGTGCAAACCCTGTTTTGGCTTACTCAAACGGAACTATTACTTATACGCAACAAGCGGCACACGCATTGGCTTACAATTTTGGCCTGGGGTTAAAATATAATTTATCGCCTATATTCTCGCTTATGTTTCAGGCAGATTACTCGGTTACAAAACCTTTGTTTCAATCGGGGATAGAAATTTCTACCACTCACTATTCTAACCAGCAAGATTTAATGCCCAAGTTAATAAAAATACAAACGCTAAATTTTAATTTGGGTTTAAGTCTTAAGGTTAAAGGGTAATAAAACAGGTTTTGAGTAATAGTATTTAGTAAACGAAATTTTGTATCTTTAGTAATAGCACTTATAAAGGCTGGCATTATGAAAAAAATATTTTTTTTACTCACAGCATTTCTATTTTTAATTGCAAGGGGGATTGCGTGCGGTAATTTTTTTTATGCTCTTGATAAAGAAGGAAATCTGGTGCCGATGGGCTATAGCTGGAAATTTCCTTTTAATAAGGATTTTAATTTAGAACTGAATGTTACCAAGCTTAAAAAACTAAAAGCAAAACTTGAGAAGGAAAAAAATTACATGCTTCTTTCTGACTATTCGCTTTGCTTAATGAAACTGGGCAAGCCTAAAGAGGCGCTTGATATACTAATTGAGTTATACAAGCATTACCCTAATGAATATAAAATTGCGGCTAACCTTGGTACAGCTTACGAAATAAACGGACAAAACGACAGTGCCCTAAAATATATTAAACGCGATATGCAACTTAACCCTAACGACCATGAAGGGAGTGAGTGGGTACATGTTAAAATACTTGAAACAAAATTAGCACTAAAAAAAGACCCGACTTATTTAACTAACCATACCGTTCTTCAACTAACCCCGGCACAAAAAAAAGACAGTATTGTTTTACAACACATTTCGATTCAATTGCAAGAGCGAGTTCCTTTTACACCTGTTACCTTGGCGCCTGATGAACTTATGGCCAGTTTGTTTGTTGACCTGGCCGATATATCGGCCAGCATTAAATCTATTGAATATGCAAGAGCGTATTATCAAATAGCAAAAAAATATTACAACAGCCAGTTGCCTTTTTTGGATGCTAAGATTAAAGAAATGGAAAGATTAATGAACAAATATTCGACCATAGAACTTAAGCAGGATTACAAACATTTTGAGGGGCAAAGAGTAAAAGTTGGGTACTTTAACTACAAAGAATTGCTTAGTGAAAACAACCCAACAAACTATAAAGTTAACTGGGATAAAATTAATACGGATGTAAACTCGCTGCTGGCGCTGGTTGATTTTACAAAAACAACGCAAGCCATAAAAGACTCTTTGGTAGCACAGTCAAAAGAGCAAGTTGGAGATTTAAAACTAATACCTGATGATGACAGTATAGTTAAAAAAGACTCGGCCATTAAACCAACTAGTTTGAAGGCGGATGAAACTACCGACATAAAAAAACAAACAAGCTGGGCCAACAGCTTTATTTGGGTTTATTTATTGGGGGCTGTTTTTGTAGTGGGGTTAGGGTATTTTATATTTAGCCGGTTTAAAAAAAATAAGCGTAGTTAATTACTGTATTTCTTTTTTAAATCGTTGGTTAGGTTGTTAAACACGTAATCATGTTCTTGTGTTATGCCCAGTTTTTCCAGAGGCTCCCAGTACACGCGAGGGGTTAATACAGAGGTGTAGGTTGTTATGCGGGTTAGTTTGCATTGGTTGTTGCCAACTTTATCAAAATAATAGATGGCTTGTTTAAAGCCCAGCCATTTTCGGCCTATGAGGTTGTAATCTATCACATCCATTTTTAAAACTTTGCCGCGCTTAATCTCTACAATTTTTTCGGTTATTGTGCCGCCGCCAAAATCGGCATTACTTAACTGGCCTCCTCTAAAATAACAGGTGCGTATGCCGCCCACTTCTTCTTTACTTAAAACACATTTGGTTGGTATGGGTAAATCAAAGGCCATTAAAAAGGGTTTATCGGCTACTAATGTGTCTACTGATTTTATGGCATCGTAAACCTGCTCGGGTGTATAATTGTATATTTTTTCGGTTTTAACTTCGATAACGGCTTCTTTCTCTTTTTTAATAAAATGTTCGGTGGGCGCAGCAATTAAAAATGGTATAAGGGGCAATAATAAAACAGAAAGTTTGTTAGAATCTTTAAGTTGTTTTTTGCGTTTTGCAAAATGTGTAATGAGGCACGAAATAAAAACCAGGGGTACTACGATGGGCAACGTCATTACAATGCAAAGCAAGCCCGATAAACCCGGAATATACAAGCCTGCAAAAGTTAGCAGAGTTGCTATAAAAGCACCCCAGAAAATATATTTTTTATTGGGCATAACCCCAATTGATACGCCGAGGGCAATGGGTAAAAGAATAAACAGTATCCAGCTATAATCGGCCAGGCCCAGAAAAAGAAATGCTATGCCGGCGCCAAAAAATATAAAGGTTAAGATGATTGAAAATAGAAAACCTGAATCTTTTAATAATTCTTTCATGCGCAAGGTTTAATTTTCATGGGATAAATCGTCGGTATTTTTTTTGTTGAGTTGAGATGCTTTTTGCCAATCGGCTAAAGCAGCATCTTTTAAACCCAGTTTATCTTTTGCGTTGCCTCTTTCGGTATAGGCTTCTCGGTATTGGGGGTTTAGCTCAATGGCTTTGGTATAATCTTGTATGGCTGCTTCGTAATCTTTTGCAACAAACTTAACAGTTCCTCTGCGATAATATGCCAGGTAATAATCGGGTTTTAATTCGATGGCTTTGGTATAATCATTGGCAGCATCTTTATAATTTTGCAGCTGTGCTTCGCTACGCCCTCTGTTATAATAAACAATTGCCTGGTTAGGGTCTATTTCTATGGCTTTGGTATAATCTTTTATGGCAGCTTCATATTCTTTTAATTCAAATTCGGCATAACCTCGGCCTTTATAAGCCAAATTATTTTTAGGTTCTAATTCAATTGCTTTGTTAAAATCTTCAATAGCGGATTTATAATCGTCGAGAATATATTTAGTAGACCCCCTGTTACAATAGGCATCTACATTTTTGGAATCTAAACTTATGGCCTGGGTGTAATCATCTATAGCCCCTTTATAATCTTCGGTGCGTTTTTTACAATTACCCCGGTTATAATACGCATTAACATGTTTAGGGTCTAATTCAATAGCTTTGGTATAATCTTCGATAGCACCTTTATAATTATTGAAGTGCCTTTTACAAATACCTCTGTTATAATACGCACTAATGTAATTGGGGTCTAATTCAATAGCTTTGGTATAATCTTCGATAGCACCGTTATAATCATCTAATTTTTTTTTGCTAAGCCCCCGATAAAAATACGCATCTACAGATTTAGGATTTAATTCGATTACTTTTATATAATCTTGTATAGCTGCCGTATAATTTTCTGTAGCCCGCTGCACTTTTGCCCTACTAAGATAATAGCTATGGTTAGTGGGCTCTAACTTAATTGCTATACTATAATCTTCAATAGCGTCTTTATAATTTTGCAGAATATGTTTACACAACCCTCTATTATAGTAGGCATCCGCATATTCAGAATTTATCTGGATGGTTTTCGTGTAATCATCTATAGCACTTTTATAGTTATCGGTTGATATTTTACAATTACCCCTGTTGAAGTACGCATCAGCATATGTAGGATTTAGTTCGATAGCTTTGGTG
>DATFTU010000402.1:0-2266 GCA_035261565.1 Bacteroidia bacterium | reverse complement strand
CCAGGTTATAGCCAAATACCCTGAAAAAGTTACCGAATATAAAAATGGTAAAGTAACTTTAGTAGGTTTATTTATGGGCGAGGTTATGAAACTTAGTGGTGGTAAGGCCGACCCAAAAGTTACCAGTAAATTGGTAAAAGAAACTTTGGACAAAAGTTAAAAAATTCGTAGCCATTAAACTATTATTTAGGTTAAAAAACAATTGTTTAATCTAAAATATTTATTCTATACATATTACTTAATATCTTTATAGAAGAAGTATGTATGAGTAAAGGTTATTTTTCTTTTTTATATTTTATAATATTATCCACTCATTCTATCTATTCTCAAACAGGGCCGGGTGGTGTAGATAATTCAACCAATAATGTACTTTGGTTGAGGGCAGATGCCGGCACAAGTACTACAACTAACAGTGTAGCAATTTCTTCATGGGCCGATCAATCAGGTAACAATAATAACGTATCTCAATCTACAGCTAATTTACAACCTCTTTATATGTCAAGTATTATAAATGGGTTCCCGTGTATTTGGTTTGATAATGTAAGTAATACCAATGATAAAATGCTGGGAAAAAACTCCACTACATTAGATGGTACAACGGGTTATACATTTTTTACTGTTACACGACCCCAAAGTTTAGATGGAAATGCACGAGCTATAATTTCAAAAAGAACTACTGTGTCAGTACAAGAATCATTTATGCATTTTTTTTATTCCTCTAACAAAGTATTTGTAGATATAGAAACTACGGATGACCGTTATAACACCACTACTACTTTTAGTAATAATACTAACTATATTATTGACCAACTTTATGATGGATCATTAGCCAAGGCTTCACGCTGTAAATCGTATGTTAACTGTAATTTAGATATTACGTCAGCCGAAACAAACACAATTGTACCTAATAATATTTCCCCGCTTATTATTGGTTCTACTGATTCGGCAGATGGCAGGCCCTTTGGTGGTTATATGGCTGAGCTTATCATATACAGGCGTGCACTTAACAATGCTGAGAGGTATATTGTAGATAATTATTTGTCAGCAAAATATAATATCACAATTTTCAACGATTTATATGCGGGAGATAATAGTTCAAACGGTGACTATGACTATAACGTTGTCGGTGTGGGAACCGATGCTACCGGCAGTAATAATTCTTTTTCAACATCAGTTTCACTTGGTTTGGGTATTACACAAAATACCGGGTTTGATAATGGAGATTATATATTAGCTGGACATAAAACAACCGTAAACTATTTAGATTCTTCAGATATCAGTGGTATTTCAGGTACCAGTATTGCCCGCTGGGGCCGGGTTTGGTATTTTGATATTAGAGATGCAGCTACTGCAATGAAGGTTAATATGAGTTTTGATTTAGTTAATGGAGGGTTTCCTCTGGCACCAAACGCAGGTACAGCATCCGACTATCAATTAATATACCGTTCAGGGCAAACCGGAACCTGGACAGTTGTTACTACCGCAAGCAGCACCAGTGGAACAACAATAACTTTTAATGGTATTAATTTACCTAACGGAAGTGGTTATTATACCATTGCCACAGGTAAAAAAACAGTTAGCCCCTTGCCTATTGAATTGTTAGGTTTTACAGCCATTGCTAATGGAAATAAAGTCGACATAAACTGGCAAACCATTACAGAAACAAACAATGACTATTTTACTATTGAAAAAAGTGAGGATGGTAAAAATTTTACCCAGTTAGCTACTACTAAGGGCGCTGGCAATAGTACTACAGAAAAGCAATATTACGAAAGTGATTATACACCTTACTCTGGAACCTCATATTACAGATTAAAGCAGACAGACTTTAATGGTAAATTTGTTTATTTCCCTATGACAACAGTAAATTTTAATTTACAAAAAAACATACGTTTTTTCCCTAATCCAATTATAGCAAATCAGCAACTAAATGTACAAATAGATGGTTATAAAAACCAGGAAGTGCTTGTGGTACTAAGAGACATGACGGGTAAAGAGTTTTATACCAAAACCATTATAACACAAGAAAATTCACAACTTTATACTATTGATGCAACACAACAAATTCCTCCGGGTATATATTTAATAGTAGGATCATCTAACGAAAGCATGTACAGCCAAAAAATTATAGTTAAATAATATTTAGTGGGTAGTTTTACATGTTTAATCTAATTGTTTTTGTTTTATATGGTGAAATATATAACTTTAAAAGTTAGGTAAATTTTATACGGGTGGTAAAAAAACTTATTCTTCTTTTTAGTGTTTT
>DATFTU010000401.1:0-2187 GCA_035261565.1 Bacteroidia bacterium | reverse complement strand
CTGGGTTTTACGGGCATGCTTAAAAACTTTTTTTGGTGCCTGGTAAAACTTACCGATTACGGCAACATAATTGCATTAATTTTTATAGTGCTTTTTTGCATTAAACAAAAAAAATTGGGCGAACCAGTTTTGTTTGTACTGCTGACCGCAATTAGTGTTTTTATTTTTTCAGTGCCCTTATCAAACCCCGTAAATAATCGCTATTTTTTACTGGTGTATGTATTGGCTATTCCCGCCTTTATTGCTTCTATTTCAGCTTATCCTATAAAAAAATCTGCCGTTTTTTTTGTTCTTTTTGTTTTGTTTTTGCAACAAAGCAATCGGCTAATTAAACCCAATAAATATGGCAATGCTTGGGATTGTACCCTGCAAAGCCTTGATTATTTTGGTGTAAGAAAAGAGCTTGACAATTATGTGTCAGAGAACCAGATAGCCTCAAAAGATATGGCGGCCGGTTTTCAGGTATATTTTAACAATGCTTATTATTTAATGAATAACACAGATAAAGAATATGATTTGTTAAGCGACAACAAAATGAATACCAACCTATACATTGCCGATAGTAATATTTGCAACAACTATAATCAACAGCGTAAAGAATATCTGAATATCAATTACACACTTGTTAAAAGCTTTGAAAAAGGGGGCGTTTATATTCACCTTTATAAGAGAAAATAAGTCGTTTTATACTAAAAACACCTTTTGTGCGTTGTTAGTTAAAATTTATTAAATTTACCCGAATGTTTTCTTTCAGAAAAAATCTTTTAGTTGGCTTATTGCTTTGCAGCAGTGCTGTGTTTTCGCAGTCTTCAATTGCCAAATATAGTAACGAGTTTTTAGCCATTGGCGTTAGTGCCAGGTCGTTAGCCATGGGTGGTGCAAGCATTGTAACAACAAACGATGTATCGGCCGGCTATTTTAACCCGGCAAACCTGTTAAAAATTAAACCGAAATTTCAGCTGGCCCTAATGCACGCCGAATATTATGCAGGTATTTCTAAATACGATTACGGCGCTTTTTCAACTAAAATAGATAGTAATAGTGTGGCATCGGTTAGTGTTATTCGTTTTGGTACCGATAATATACCAAACACCTTAAACCTGGTTGATGCCAACGGAAATGTAAACTACAACCAAATAAGCAGCTTTGCGGTAACCAACTTTGCAGCCTTGCTTTCGTATGCACGCAAAATACCAAAACTAAAAGGGGTTAATATTGGCGCTACGGCAAAAATTGTACGTAACAAGTTAGGGCCATTTGGGGGCTCGTGGGGTTTTGGTTTTGATGTGGGTGCCTCATACTCTTACAAAAAATGGAATTTTGCTGCCGTAGGGCGCGATATTACCGGCACATTTAATGCTTACACATATACCTTAACCGATGCTCAAAAACAAGTTTTTGCACTTACCGGCAACACCATTCCTTCAAACTCGTTGGAGGTTACTTTGCCTCGGTTAATTTTAGGCGCATCGCGCACTTTTACCACTATGAAAAATAAATTAACCATTACACCCGAGGTAAATTTAATAACTACTTTTGATGGTAAACGTAATGTGGTAATTGCTACAAAAGCCTTTAGTACCGACCCTGTTATGGGCCTTGAGCTTGGTTACTTAGGTATAATTTACTTACGGGCCGGTGTAAACAACATACAAAAAATGACGAATGTAGCCGGTAAAACACAAACTGTTGTATCACCAAGCGTTGGGGTTGGGCTTAGGTATAAAATATTTCAGTTAGATTATGCACTTACTTATTTTGGCGGAGGAGATAATGGCATTGGTTTATACAGTAATATTTTTTCTTTAAAAATAGATATAGCTAACTTACACCTTCCAAAGCCTAAGGCATAAAATTAACATGTTGCGCAAACACCTTATATACACAGCTTTGTTTGTATTATGGGTGCTTAGTGGGTTTTCGCAAACAACAAGTTTTAATAACGAGTGGATTGTTAGCGGGCAAAAATATTATAAAATAAAAGTTGCTGCTGATGGCTTGTATAAGTTAGATTCTGCAGCATTAGCTAATGCAGGTGTACCTATTGGCAACATTAACACAAAAAACATACAACTTTTTCAAAAAGGTAAAGAACTGTACCCTTACATTGCCGATGGCGGAAACGATACACTTAATGCCCACGACTATATTTTATTTTATGCCGAAAAAAATAAAGGGAAAGACGAC
>DATFTU010000400.1:0-6789 GCA_035261565.1 Bacteroidia bacterium | reverse complement strand
GAACAAAGGCAAGCCTGTATTGATAAAATTAAATCATTCTACAATTTTAAAGAAGGCGGCAGCAAACAAAATGCGCTTAAACTTGCTTACGCTTTTGCCCGTGGTAAAGATTATAAATTTGCATCAGACTTTTTAGAACCTTATTTAAAAACTAATGATGTAAAAGTATTGTATGCTTATATAGCCATTGCATCGCATGTGCCCGAAAAATTCTTCTCACATAAATTTTCGTATGCGCTAAACGAAATAAAACAAAAAGACCCGGCTAAATATTGTAAACTTTTTGGCAGCCCTTTTTTAAGCTTTCAAATAATGGATAACCCCGATATTAAAAAAGCATACCGGGAATCTAATTGCGGGCAATAATTTATTAAACTTGCAACCTAAAATCAGACAAAATGGATAACAAAAATTATAAATTCGGGACAAGAGCCATACATGCAGGTGCAGAACCGGACCCAAGCACAGGCGCTATAATGACTCCCATTTACCAAACATCAACCTATGTGCAAGAAAGTCCGGGTAAAAACAAAGGATATGGCTATGCACGCGGAAAAAACCCAACCCGCGAAGCTTTACAAAAAAATATTGCCGCTTTAGAAAATGGGAAACATTGCATTTGTTTTTCAAGTGGCATGGGTGCAACCGATGCGGTAATTAAATTACTGCGCCCAGGTGATGAGGTTATTACCGGTGATGATTTATATGGCGGGAGTTACCGCATGTTCACCAAAATTTTTGAACCTTACGGAATAAAATTTCATTTTATTGATTTAACTGATGCCAACAATATTGCTAAATATGTAAACAGCAACACCAAATTAATTTGGACAGAAACACCCACCAACCCTACTATGAAAATAGTAGATATTGCCGCCTGTTCAGCCATTGCTAAAAAACACAATTTATTATTAGTAGTTGACAACACATTTGCATCGCCATACTTACAAAACCCGTTAGCATTGGGTGCTGATGTTGTAATGCATTCGGTTACCAAATATTTAAGCGGACATAGCGATGTAGTTATGGGCGCTTTAATTATGAACGATGATAAATTGCATGAGCAACTTTATTTTATTTTAAACTCGTGCGGTGCAAACCCCGGCCCAATGGATAGCTTTTTAGTTATGCGTGGTATAAAAACACTACATGTTCGCATGGAACGTCATTGCCAAAACGGAAGAAAAATTGCTGAGTATTTAAAAACACATCCAAAAATTGAAAAAATTTATTGGCCCGGTTTTACCGACCATCCTAACCATGCTATTGCAAAAAAACAAATGCGCGATTTTGGCGGAATGATTTCTATTGTATTAAAAAATGCTTCGTTGGATGATACGTTTAAAATAGCCTCTTCATTTAAAGTATTTTCTTTGGCTGAATCTTTAGGAGGTGTTGAATCTTTAATAAACCATCCGGCAACTATGACACATGCCTCTATTCCAAAACCAGAAAGAGAGAAAGCGGGTGTAGTAGATAACTTGTTGCGCCTTAGCGTTGGAATTGAAGATATTGAAGATTTACTGGAAGACCTGAAACAAGCTTTATCCTAAAAAATTGCCGTTTGTGTAAAAACAGTAACGCCAATGTTAAAAAGTTGGAATTACCTTGCTATTATTGTAACTTTGAAATAATAATAAAACCCACGCCCAGATGAAAAAATCTTACAAATTAATAACAGCCGGTATTTTTGCTGCTTCGGCTATGTTTGCACAGCAGCAGCAAATTAAACCTTGTATTACGGATGAAGCAACAAATAGTTTTTTTGCAGCGCATCCCGAAGAAAAAGCACGTTACGAAAAGGAAATGAAGGAGGCAACACTTTCTCCTGAATACCTTAATCAATTGAATAAGATGAATCAGCGTGGCAATGGTCAAAACCAGGTATCAAATCAGGTTTTTCCTACAGTCGATACTATACCTGTTGTGTTTCATATTATGCATCAGGGCGGTCCTGAAAATGTACCAAACTCATATATATACCAAGCCTTAGCTGAGGTTAACCGTGTACACACAAAAACCATTCCTGATACGGCTGGAATTGATGCAATGTTTAAAGGTGTTTCAGGGGCTAATAATTATGTGTTTCAGTTAGCAACCATAGACCCTAACGGAAAATGTACTAACGGTATTATACGACACTATGATGCCAATACAAATTGGGATCAAACACAAACTCCTTTTCCATACACATGGGATCGTACAAAATATTTAAATATTTACATTGTAAAAAATATCTGCTCGGGCCAACCTTGCCCGGGAAGTACCAGTGGTGGTATTATTGTAGGGTATACTTATTTACCCGGCACAGTTCCGGCACAATACGATGCTGTTGTTTATAATTACCAATTTATGACTGGTACCAATGCCCGTTCAATGGCGCATGAGTTTGGCCACTGGTTAGGCTTAAATCATACATTTAATGACCCTGCGCACCCAAACCAGGCAGGTGTTTATTGCGGTGATGATAACCTTGCCACATCAACTCCAACTGTAGCTTGTGTTAACGTTACTGATGACACCCCTAAATCACGTGGTTTTTTTAGCACCTGCCCTTCAGATACAACAAGTTGCGACGTAAGCGGCCACGCTAATAAACAAAATATTATGGATTATTCTTCTTGCCCTAAAAACTTTACCTATGGTCAAATACAACGCATGCATAACATTATGAATTCTACTACGGCAAGCAGAAGCCATGTTATGACAGCAGCTAACAAAATTGCGACAGGAATACGTTACCCACAAGTTTGTAAACCCAGTCCATATTTTCATGCAAGTTCAAGAATTGTTTGTACTGGTGCTGTTGTTACATTTAGTGATAGTTCTGAAAATGCAAAACCTACCGGTTATAACTGGAGTTTTCAGGGAGGTACTTTTGTAAGTGGCTCAACTGCAACCGATTCTATGCCCAAAGTAACTTATGCTACGCCTGGTACGTATGCGGTATCCTATACTGCAAGTACTTCAGCTGGCGATTCTTCTATTACAGTATCTTCTTGTATAACGGTAGTCTCTTCCGTAGCTTCATACAACACTAACTTTGTTGAAGGTTTTGAAACTACCACTGTTCCGGGTACTGATTGGAGTGTATCGCATACATCTCCATCGGGCGTAGACTGGGCCATTACAAATAGTGCTGCTGCCAGTGGTGCAAACTCAGTAATGTTAGATAATTTTTCTAACTCTCCTGGCGATACAAGTATTTTAACCAGTCCAACTTTTAACCTGGCCGCTATAGGTTCTCCGGCTTTCAAATTTAAAATGACTTATCAGCAACAGGCAACCACTAATGTAGATAAACTTCAGATTTATGCCTCTACAGATTGTGGCGCTACTTGGATTTCTAAATTTGCACGCAGTGGTTCAGCCCTTCAGCCAACAACAGTTACCGGGCAAAGCACATCGCCGTTTATACCTACACCATCTCAGTTTGCCACTTACACAGTTAATATAGCAAGTATTGCTACAAGTACAAATGCCATGTTTCGTTTTGTATTTTATGCTGATGCTACATCGCCAGGCAATTTAATTTATTTAGACGATATCAACATTTACAACTCAACCATGGGTATCAAAAATATTGAAACAGAAGTTGGTTTAGAAATTTACCCTAACCCTTCATCAAGTAATGTAAATGTGGTATTTAATTTAACCGACAAACATACTATATCGGTTAATGTAGTAGATATGCTTGGAAGAACTGTAGAAGCTAATCCTGCTCAATCTTATTTAAGCGGACAAACAATAATCACTATTGGTAACAAGGTTAATTATCAACCCGGAGTTTATTTTGTTAATATTGATATAGACGGGCAACACCTATCAAAAAAGGTTGTTATAGAGTAAAAATACAGATAGTACGTTTTAAAGGCCGGTTAATCATCTTAACCGGCCTTTTTTTATGTTAAATTTTACCGTTTATCTATTTTTTGTTGCTTTTGGAATTGTAATTCCCTATGTTTGGAAATATTATATTAAACCACAAACCCATGAAAAAAATAAATTACGCAATGTTTGTTTTAGCTGTAGGTGTTAGTGTAGCTAATGCTAAGCCGGTTACGCCTCTTTCAGCAAAAACAGTGGCAGAAAATTTTTATAAACAAAATTCAACCCGAACATTAAATACAAGCACTTTAGTACATACCGAAGTGGCTACTGATGGAACTCCTTTATATTATGCCTATAATATTAACGATAATGATGGGTTTGTTATTATTGCAGGGGATGATGCAGTATCGCCAATTGTTGGTTATTCAACCGTAAATAAATTTATTGCGCCACAACCTCATTCTAACCTTAATTTTTGGCTTAATGAGTTTACTGATGGTGTTAAGGCTTTAAAAGCAAACAATGTAGTTGCAAGTGCAAAAACTGCCGCCGAATGGGAAAAATACACCAACAATGTTGCCATCCAAAAACAGGCAAACAGCAATAACAGTACTATGACAACTAATGCTGTTGCACCACTTATGGTATCTACTTGGAATCAAAGCCCGTATTATAACGCTTTATGCCCTGGTGGTTCGGTAACAGGTTGTGTTGCCACTACTATGGCTCAAATAATGAAATATTGGGGTTACCCGGCACAAGGAGTTGGCTCCAGCTCTTATTGTGATTGTACATCAAGCGGGTACTCAAACCAGTACGGAACTTTAAGTGCAACTTATACAGCAACTTATAACTGGGCAGCAATGCCTTTAGCAGTAAATTCAGCTAACAGTGATGTAGCTCAACTTATGTATGATTGTGGTGTTAGTGTAAACATGGACTACGATCCGAATGGAAGTGCTGCACAAGTACTTGGCTCAAGTGGCCCAAGTGCACAACACTCTTATATTAACTATTTTAAATATGACCCAACTCAAATTCATGGATTAAACCGTAATAGTTACACCGATACAAAATGGTTAGATACTGTTGAACATGATTTAAATATTGGCCGTTGTGTACAATATGTTGGAGTTGACCCATCAGAAGGTGGTCATACATGGGTTTGCGATGGTTACGACCAAAATAATTACTTACATATGAACTGGGGTTGGGGTGGACAAAGCGATGGTTATTTCCAGCTTAATAACTTTGCAACACCCGGCTATAATCCTTCTTCATATCACCAAGCATTAGTTGGTATTGTGCCAAAATCAACCAACACAACTGATGCCAGCGTTTTAGCAGTTACATCGCCTACTGGTGTATTTTGTAACAATTCATTCACTCCTGTAATTACTTTAAAAAATTATGGCAGCAGTCAACTTACATCTTGCGTAATTAATTATCAGATTGATAATGGTACTGTACAAACTCAAAACTGGACCGGTACTTTAGCGGCTCAGCAATTTATCAGTGTAAGTTTACCAACTTTTGTTTCGACCAGTGGTACACATACGTTAACTTGCTTTACAAGCGCACCAAACAACACAACTGATCAAGATCCAACAAACGATCAGTCAAATACTATATATGCGGTTAACAATGCCGTTGGGACTCTGCCTGTTGTAGAAGGTTTTGAAAACAGTAACACCTTATCTGATTGGGCTATGTCACATAGCGGTTCAACGGGAGTTGACTGGGCTGTTACTACTAATGCAGCTGCTACAGGTGCTAATTCTATTATGATAGATAATATGAGTAATACTGCAGGAAACAACAGTTTTTTACAAACCAGTGCTTCTTATGACTTATCTACTTTCACTACCCCCGCTTTAAGTTTTAAAGCAGCTTATCAGCAAAAAGCAACAACCAATGCTGATAAATTACAAGTATTTACTTCTACTGATTGTGGTGCATCTTGGATATCAAGAAGAGTTATTTTAAGTTCAGCTTTAGCTTCTCTTTCTGGCGGAGTTGGATCAAGTGCATATACTCCAAGCCCTTCACAATTTACAACTTATACAGTTAACATAAATGCTGTGGCTCATAACACGGGTGTAATGTTCCGTTGGGAGTTTTTAGCCGATCCAAATGGCCCAGGTAATAATTTATATTTAGATGATATTAACCTTTACGATGCATCTGTAAGCGGAATTAAAAACATTGAAGCCATTGCAGGTTTAAATGTTTATCCAAATCCGGCGCATGGTTCTGTAAACATAGCGTTTAACTTAACTGAAAACCATAACATTGCTGTAAACGTAGTAGATATGTTAGGCCGCATAGTAGAAACAATTCCTGCACAACAACATACAAGCGGAGAAACTGTTTTAACTATTGGTAGCAAAGCAGCATACCAAGCCGGTGTTTATTTTGTAAACATTAATATAGATGGGCAACAAATTTCTAAAAAAATAATTATGGAATAACCTTCCATATCATATAAACTAAAAAGCCCCAATCAAATTTCTGATTGGGGCTTTTTAGTTTATATGATATTTTAACCTTGCATTTTTTCTTTATGTTTTTTAACCTGAGTGCGTAAGGCATCAACAGCTGTATCAACAGCTTCTTCAAATGTTACGCATTGCTTTTTAGCAAACAAAGGGTTACCACTAAGGTGTAATTTAATTTCAGCTGTTTTATTAGCCTGGTCAGATGCTTTATCAAGTTTTAATATAACATCGGTTCCTATAATTCCATCATGAAACTGGGTAAGTTTATTTACTTTTTCATTAATAAAATCGATCAACTTTTTGTCGGCATTAAAATGTACCGATTGGATGTTTGCTGTCATGGTGTCCTCCTTTTTTTGGTTATTAATTATGCTCGTGGATGAGCCTGTTTATATGTTTTCTTTAATTTCTCTATGGAATTATGTGTATAAACCTGTGTGGCTGCAAGACTCGAATGCCC
>DATFTU010000399.1:0-3496 GCA_035261565.1 Bacteroidia bacterium | reverse complement strand
TGCACGCATTACACAACCTATTACAAATACCGAACAGCTTAAAAATATTATTGCGCCCTGCACGCCCAAGTTTAAAGACCATCAGTATTTAGCTAAAGTATTTCTGGCACTGCGCATAGAAGTAAACGATGAAATGGATGTGCTGAAAGAAATGCTGAAGCAGGCTTTAGAAGTTTTAAATGTTGGCGGCAGGCTGGTAGTAATGAGTTACCACTCGCTTGAAGACAGGCTGGTAAAAAACTTTATGAAGAGCGGAAATTTTGAAGGCAACGCAGAGAAAGATTTTTACGGCAACATAGCAAGGCCATTTGAACTGATAACCAGAAAACCAATAACACCCAGCGACGAGGAGATAGAAAAAAACAGCAGGTCGCGAAGTGCAAAATTACGTGTAGCAGAAAAAATATAAGACAACTGAAATTTAAAAGTGGCAAATAAATTTAAAGAAATAAAAACCGAAGAACCGGTAATTGAAGAGGTAAAGCCAGCCTCTGTGACCCCTCCACCCCCTCCCAGAAAAAAGAAAAGCGGCATTGTTAAATCATTAAACACAGTGTTCAGCGGCACTTTTTTAAGCAACGAAAATGTGTTGAAACACATTCCGTTTATTTTATTCCTTTCAGTTATTGCCATACTATATATAGCCAACGGCTATTGGGCCGATGATAAAGTAAGGCAGGTAAACAAGTTAAACGCGCAAATAAAAGATTACCGCAGCGAGTATATATCAACCAAATCTGATTTAATGTTTGTAAGCAAACAAAGTGAGGTAGCAAAATCAGTAGAAAAATTAGGATTAAAAGAACCCATTGTTCCACCTATGAAAATTGTTGTGGATACAAGTAAAGCAGCAACAGAAAAAAATAACGTACAAGAATAGAAATTGGAAAACAGAAAAGACATATTATGGAGAACCTATTTGGTGTACATTTTTATGTGCGTGTTTGCGCTTTCTATTGTATATCGTATTATACAGGTACAATACATACAAGGCGATGCTTGGCGCGAGAAAGCCAAACAGCTTACAATATCGTACGAAAACATTGAAGCATCGCGCGGAAATATTTTTGACGTAAACGGAAACCTTTTAGCAACCTCACTACCCTATTACGAAGTTGGGATGGATGTTAAAGCTCCAGCACTTACACCTGATACATTTAATAAATATGTAGGGCCATTAGCGAATGAGTTAGCTACAATGTTTCCTAATAAAAGTAAAAAAGAATTTAAAGCATTATTAAATGATGCCCGCAAAAAAAACGATCGTTATATAGTATTACATCGCAACGTATCGTATCGCGATTTACAGAAAATGAAAAAATTTCCCATACTAAAAAAGGGTAAGCGTGGTGGATTGGTTTATTTACAAACTAATCGAAGAGAGTTACCCTTTAAAGTTTTAGCTGCACGCACAATAGGTTATACCCGCAATGATTTGCGTGTAGGTATTGAAGGAGCTTACGATACTATTTTACGCGGTACCAGCGGAAAGCGTTTAATGCAAAAAGTTGCCGCAGATGTATGGCGACCAATTAATGATGAAAATGAAATTGAACCTAAAGACGGCAATGATATTTACACCACAATTGATGTAAACATACAAGACGTTGCTGAAAATGCTTTAATGAAAGCATTGGTAAAAAATGATGCAGCACAGGGCTGTGTTGTTTTAATGGAAGTAAAAACAGGCGAAATACGCGCTATTGCAAACCTAACACGTACCGACTCAGGGATGTATAGCGAGCGTTTAAATTATGCTATGGGTTATCCAACTGAACCCGGATCAACCTTTAAGCTTGCTTCGTTATTAGTTGCCTTAGATGATGAGTATGTCGATTTAGATGACGTGTTTTATGTAGGTAATGGGGAATGTATGTATTACAACAAAAAAGTAAAAGACTCTCATCCTCCTGAAGCACCAAGGCTTACTGTACAACGTATTTTTGAAACATCATCAAATGTTGGTACATCAACTATTATTACAACGTACTATTCTAAAGATCCTCAAAAATATGTAGACAAATTATTGACTTTTAATTTGGGTAAACAACTTGGCTTAGGCATTCCGGGTGAAGGAGTACCACTTATTAAAAATGTAAAAGATAAACATTGGTCAGGCGTTACACTTCCGCAAATGTCATATGGCTATGAGGTTTTAGTTACTCCGTTACAAACACTTACACTTTACAACGCCATTGCCAACAATGGCACAATGGTAAAACCCCGTTTTATTAAAGAGGTTATTAATAATGGTATTGTAGTAAAAAAATATGAGCCCGAAATTATTAATGAACATATAGTAAAACCAAGCACAGTACAAAAAGCAAAGCGTTTATTGGAAGGTGTTGTTGAAAGAGGTTCAGGTAAAGGATTAAATATTACTGCATTTAAAGTGGCAGGCAAAACCGGAACTGCACAGATTGCCGTGAAAGGAAAAAGCGGAAACATAACTTATGGAGCTGAAGGAAATCACGTTTATCAGGCGTCATTCGTAGGATATTTTCCGGCAGAAAAACCATTGTATAGCTGTATAGTTGTTATCAACTCTCCATCTAACGGAACCTATTATGGTGCTTTAGTAGCAGGGCCCGTATTTAAAGAAGTGGCCGAAAAAGTGTATTCAAGCTCGTTAGATTTTCAAACAGAAATTAATAACGGGCGAGCTCCTTTACTAAGCAAAGCGCCTGAAATGATTAAAGGTAAAAAACAAGATTTAGATTATGTGTTAGCTGATTTAAACATTCCATTTAAAAACACAGCCACTGAAGCAAATTGGATTGCAAACAGTAAAACCGATTCAACAAAAATTACACTACAAGGAGTTGATTTAGAAACGCAATTAAAAAAAGGCACTATTCCTAACCTACAAGGGCTATCGGCTAAAGACGCTTTATTTCTTTTAGAAAACAATGGCTTACATGTTAGACTGCAAGGTTTTGGTGCAGTAAAAAAACAATCATTAGAAGCCGGAACAAAATTTTTTAAAGGATCTCAAATCGTTTTAACACTAGGCTAATGCGTTTATTGACCGACATACTTTATAAAGCAGGGTTAGAAGAAATAATTGGTACAACCAATGTGGCTGTATCATCTATTACATTTGATTCGCGCAAAGTAAAAAAAGATAGTTTGTTTATTGCGGTAAAAGGTACTGCTGTTGATGGGCATCATTTTATTGCACAAGCCATTGAAACAGGAGCTATTGCCATTGTTTGCGAAGAGTTGCCTGAAACACAACTTGAAAATATTACCTATGTAAAAGTTAAGAATGCAAATTACGCCTTAGGGATTATTGCTGCTAATTTTTATGATAATCCTTCGCAAAAACTAAAACTGGTGGGTGTTACCGGCACTAATGGTAAAACCACTACGGTTACACTTTTATACAATCTTTTTAAATCGTTAGGTTATACAGTTGGATTATTATCTACCGTAAAAAATAAAATTCATAACGAAGAATTAGCCTCTACACACACAACACCCGATGCTATTTCTT
>DATFTU010000398.1:0-8179 GCA_035261565.1 Bacteroidia bacterium | reverse complement strand
GGCGCACGTTTAACTACTAACATTGGTCGCATTGGTGGTTTTGATAGAGATTTTCCTGCAAAAACCTGGGATAAAATCAGGGCTTTTGTAAAAGAATATCCTAAAGCGTTAACGGAGTTTTCTAACCTGTTAGAACGCAATAAAATATTTATGGACCGTACTATTAAGTGCGGGCCAATTTCAGCAGAGCGTGCATTAGCGTATAGCTTTACAGGCCCTAACTTACGTGCAGCGGGTGTTGATTATGATGTGCGTGTAATGAATCCGTACTCATCCTATCAGGATTTTGATTTTATTGTACCTGTTGGTACTTCGGGCGATACATATGATAGATTTATGGTTCGTCAGGAAGAAATGTGGCAATCGCTTCGCATTATAGAGCAAGCCTTAAAAAATATGCCTGATGGTGCTACGCATGCTAATATTCCTGATTTTTTCCTTCCTCCAAAAGAAGAAGTGTATAACAATATGGAAGCATTAATCTATCACTTTAAAATTGTGATGGGCGAAATGGATGTACCTAAAGGAGAAGTATATCATTGTGTTGAAGGTGGTAATGGGGAGTTAGGTTTTTATTTAATTAGCGATGGTGGCCGAACACCGTTCCGTTTGCATTTCCGCAGGCCATGTTTTATTTATTATCAGGCATATCCTGAAATGATAAAAGGCGGTATGTTAAGTGATGCTATATTAACCATGAGTAGTATGAATGTAATTGCGGGCGAATTAGATGCCTAAAATATTTGAGTAAAGAATTATAAGAATGGGAGCACAAGTACACGGAACACAACATTTTGATAAAGCTAAACGCGCCGAAATAAAATTTAGCGATACGGCCATGGCTACTGTACAGGAAATGATTACACGTTACCCTGCAGGAAAACAAAAATCGGCCTTACTACCTGTATTACACGTTGCACAAGCTGAGTTTGGCGGATGGCTTAGCCCTGAGGTGATGGATTATGTGGCTTCGGTATTAAGCATTAAGCCTATTGAGGTGTATGAAGTGGCCTCTTTTTATACCATGTACAATTTAAAGCCGGTTGGCAAATGCACCTTAGAGGTTTGCCAAACAAGTTCGTGCTGGTTAAATGGTGCCGAAGATATTGTGAAATATATTGAGAAGAAACTAAACATTAAAGTGGGCGAAACTACTAAAGATGGCATGTTTACATTAAAGGTTGCCGAGTGCTTAGGTTCTTGTGGAACAGCACCCATGTTACAATGCGGAGCTTCGTTTCATGAAAACCTTACGTTTGAAAAAGTAGATAGTTTGATTGAAAAATATAAAAGCGAAAATCGTTTAAGAAGTTATACAGATTTAGATTACCATAATACACTATAAAGAATTAGAATGGGAAAGAAACTTTTAATACATAACGATCACGTTCCGAATATTCATACGTACGAAGTGTATCGTGCGCATGGTGGGTATGCTTCGGTTGAAAAAGCTTTAAAAACTATGACCCCTGACCAAATTACCGATGAGGTAAAAAAATCGGGTTTACGTGGCCGTGGTGGTGCAGGTTTCCCTACAGGGATGAAATGGAGTTTTTTAGCTAAGCCTGAAGGTGTACCCCGTTATTTGGTTTGCAATGCCGATGAATCTGAACCGGGGACTTTTAAAGACCGTTATTTGATGGAAAGGCATCCTCATGCTTTAGTTGAAGGGATGATTACTTCATCATATGCTTTAGGTGCAAATACTTGTTATATCTACATACGCGGGGAGTATTTTTATGTATCGCGTATTTTAGAAACCGCTATTAAAGAAGCTTATGCAGCAGGTATGCTGGGTAAAAATATTTTGGGTACTAACTATTCGTTAGATATGTATGTGCAAGTGGGTGGGGGTGCTTATATATGCGGAGAAGAAACTGCGCTATTAGAATCATTAGAAGGCAAACGTGGTAACCCACGCATTAAGCCGCCATTTCCTGCGGTTGCAGGTTTGTGGGGGTGCCCAACCGTTGTAAACAATGTTGAAACCATTGCGGCTGTTGTGCCTATTGTAAACATGGGTGGCGAAGAGTACGCAAAAATTGGTATCGGAAAATCTACCGGTACAAAATTAATATCTGCATCGGGCCACATTAATAAGCCGGGTGTATACGAAATTGAGTTAGGTATTACTGTTGAAGATTTTATTTATTCGCAAGAATATTGCGGTGGTATCCGTAACGGTAAAAAAATGAAAGCCGTTGTGGCAGGTGGTTCTTCAGTACCCATTCTTCCAACCGATTTAATTTTAAAAACCGCTAAAGGTGAGCCCCGTTTAATGACATACGAAAGTTTGGGAGATGGCGGTTTCCAAACCGGTACCATGTTAGGTTCGGGCGGGTTTATTGTGATGGATGAAGATACCAGCATTGTAAAAAACCTGTATACATTTACCCGTTTTTATCACCACGAATCTTGCGGACAATGTTCTCCTTGCCGTGAAGGAACAGGCTGGATGGAAAAAATATTACAAAAATTTATTAATGGCACAGCAAACGAAAGTGATGTTGAGTTATTGTGGGACATTCAGAGTAAGATAGAAGGAAAAACAATTTGCCCGCTTGGCGAAGCTGCTGCATGGCCTGTAGCTGCTGCTATTCGCCACTTTAAGCAAGAGTTTATTGATATTGCGAAGAATAAAGCATTTAAAGACGTAAAACATTATTATCGTTTAAATAATTTAGTAGAGGTATAATTGAAAAAAATAGCGTACATATTTTTGTTTATTGCGTTTAGTAGTATTGGTTTCGGACAAGCAAAATCTGAAATATATACTATTACAGAGCAAATGCCTGAACCAAAAGACGGAATACAATCGTTCTATCAATATATAAAGCAAAATTTGGTATACCCTAAATCGGCGCAAGAAGCTAAAATAGAAGGAAGATGTTACATTAAATTTGTTGTGGAAGAAGATGGAAGTCTTTCTGATATTACAGTAATAAAAGGAGTTCCTAATTGCTCAGAATGTGATCAGGAAGCCCTGCGAGTTGTAAAATCATATAACCAAAAATGGAACCCCGGCAAACAAAAAGGTAAAACGGTAAGAGTATATTATAATATACCTATAAATTTTAAATTGTAAGATATAGAATGCCAAAAGTAACGATAGACGGAGTAGAAATTGATGTGCCTAAAGGCACAACCATATTGCAGGCAGCCCGCATGATTGGGCCTGAAGTGGCGCCACCTGCTATGTGTTATTATACCAAATTAAAAACAAGTGGTGGTTATTGCCGTACTTGTATTGTTAAGGTAACAAAAGGCAGTGCCGCTAACCCAACCCCCATGCCTAAACCGGTGGCAAGTTGCCGTACCGAGGTTATGGATGGCATGGAGGTGCAAAACTTTACATCCCCTGATGTATTAGAAGCCCGTAAAGGTGTAGTAGAATTTTTATTATTAAACCACCCGCTTGATTGCCCTATTTGCGACCAGGCCGGCGAATGCCATTTACAAGATTTAGGATATAATAACGGTGCTGAAAAAACTCGCTACGAATTTAAACGCAGAGAGTTTGATATGATTGATATTGGCAAATACATTAAGTTACACATGACGCGTTGCATTATGTGTTTCCGTTGTGTAAAAGTTGCTGAACAAATTACGGATGGACGTGTACACGGTGTAATTAATCGTGGCGATGCGGCAGAAATTTCTACCTATATAGAGCAAGCCATTGAAAATGATTTTTCGGGTAACGTAATAGATGTTTGTCCGGTTGGTGCGTTAACGGATAAAACTTTCCGTTTTAAACAACGTGTTTGGTTTACCAAGCCTGTTGAAGCGCATCGTAAATGCCCAACTTGCAGCGGTAAAGTACGTTTGTGGTTTAAAGGTGAAGATGTGTTGCGTGTAACAGCCCGTAAAGACCAGTGGGGCGAGGCAGAAGAATTTATTTGCAACTCGTGCCGTTTCGATCATAAGAAAAAATCAGATTGGGAAATTGAAGGACCATCGCCAATTAGTCATCACTCAGTTATCTCGCAAAATCATTACGAACACTTGAACAAATTAAAGGTTGATGTAATGAAACAACAAAAAGCATTAGGTTTTATGAATATTGATAAACGACCATAGTATATGTTGACATTTGTAATTTATAAATCAATTTTGTGTGTCGTAATTTTCGCCATTTCGTTAGGCGTTGCGGCATACTCAACCTGGTGGGAGCGTAAGTTTGCTGCTTTTTTACAGGATAGAAAAGGCCCAAGCCGTGCGGGTCCTTTCGGACTTTTGCAACCATTAGCCGACGGTGGAAAAATGTTTTTTAAAGAAGAAATTATCCCAAACGTTTCTAATAAATTTTTATTCATTTTAGGCCCAAGTTTGTTTTTACTTACCTCAATGATGACGGGTGTAGTTATTCCGTGGGGTAAAGATGTAACTATTGGCGCTGACACATTTTCGTTACAAATAACCGACATTAACATTGGTATTTTATATGTGTTAGGTGTTACATCAATTGGTGTGTATGGTATTATGATTGGTGGTTGGGCATCTAACAACAAGTACTCGCTATTAGGTGCAATACGCGCATCATCGCAAATGATTAGTTACGAAATTGCCATGGGTATTTCTATTATTGCTTTAGTAATTACAGCAGGCGGTACACTTAGCTTACGCGAAATTATTGAGAAGCAAGATGCAGGCTGGTGTAATTTGGTTTACCAACCACTTGGCTTTTTAATATTTTTAATTTGCGCGTTTGCTGAAACAAACCGAGCGCCTTTTGATTTATCCGAATGTGAAACCGAATTAATAGGTGGTTATAACACGGAGTATTCTGCCTTTAAATTAGGTGCGTTTTTGTTTGCTGAATATATCAATATGTTTATTTCATCAGCGTTGATGGCAGGCTTATATTTTGGTGGGTACAACTTCCCGTTTGCGCATGAGGTTTATAGCGCACTTGGTTTACAAGAAGGCTCATGGTTAATTTCTTTAATCGGCTTTATAGTTTACTTTACAAAAGTGTGCATTTTTATTTCGGTGTTTATGTGGATTCGTTGGACATTGCCTCGTTTCCGTTACGACCAATTAATGAATTTAGGATGGAAAGTTTTAATTCCGTTATCCTTATTAAATCTGTTATTAACCGTGTTGGTAGAATATTTTAGAGGAAATATTATTTTATAATAGTAAAAATGGCTTTACAACTTACTAATAGAAGCAAAGTAGTATCAAATAAAGAGCAAAGTGTTGCTGAAAAGCTTTATTTTCCTGCTATTTTGAAAGGCATGGCAATTACATTTAGCCATCTGTTTAAAAAAGCGCCCACTATAAAATACCCTGAAGAGGTTCGCCCAATGGCACCTGTTTATCGTGGCCAGCATGTTTTAAAGCGCGATGAAAACGGAGCAGAACGTTGCACATCGTGCGGTATGTGCGCGGTGGCTTGTCCGGCTGAAGCTATTACAATGGAAAGCGGTGAGCGCAAAAAAGGAGAAGAACATTTATATCGTGAAGAAAAATACGCAACCAAATATGAAATAAATATGTTGCGTTGCATTTTTTGTGGTTTGTGCGAAGATGCCTGCCCTAAAGAAGCCATTTTTTTAACGGACAGAATTGTGGATACAGATTATGAGCGCGGAGATTTTGTGTACGGAAAAGATAAATTGGTTGAAAAAGTTGACCAACGCATCGATGTATCAAAACGCCAAACACCCGAAGTGTTAGCCTTTAAAAAAATACCGGGCTTAAAACACAACGAATTGTTTGACGACAAAAAATTAAATAAAGGAAAACACTAAACTGTAAATAGTATATGTTAGGATATTCGGTTACTCAATGGCTTTTCGGGATACTATCCTTTTTAGCTATTATGTTTGCGCTAATGGTTGTGTTTACGCGCAATCCGGTTAACAGCGTGTTGTATTTAGTAATGACTTTTTTCTGCATTGCGGGGCATTACCTATTATTAAATGCGCAATTTTTAGCTGTGGTGCATATTGTGGTTTACGCGGGCGCTATTATGGTGCTGTTCTTATTCGTTATCATGTTAATGAATTTAAATGAAGACACCGAGCCGCAAAAAACCATGGTAACAAAACTAATTGCTGGTTTAATAGGTGGTATTTTGTTAGCTGTAATGGTGGGCACATTAAAAGGCGCCGAGCAAATGCAACTTTCACAAGCAGGGGCATCGCAAATAGGCATGGTAAAAAGCTTAGGTGTTGTGTTGTTCAGAGATTTTTTATTCCCCTTTGAAATAGCTTCAGTATTATTATTAGGTGCTATGGTGGGTGCCATTATGTTAGGTAAAAAAGAAATTAAATAGGATATGATAAATACAATACCCATTAACTATTACATATTTTTAAGCGCTGTGCTTTTTATTATTGGCGCGGTTGGTGTAATGGCTCGCAGAAACGCTATTATTATTTTTATGTGCATTGAGCTTATGCTAAATGCTGTAAACCTTTTATTAGTGGCATTTTCCACCTTGCATAACGACCCAAGCGGGCAAGTATTTGTGTTTTTTATTATGGCGGTGGCTGCGGCCGAGGTTGCAGTAGGGCTTGCTATACTAAGTATGGTGTACCGTAATATAAAAAGTATTGACATTGATTTATTAAGCAAACTAAAGAATTAGAAATTTATGATTAAGCTGATTGGATTAGTTCCTTTATTTCCGTTGATTGGTTTCCTGATTAATGGTTTCTTTGGAAAAAAAATGAGTAAAAGTTTATCGGGCACTATTGCCTGTGTAAGCGTTTTGGCTTCGTTTATAGTTTCTCTTTTAATTTTTATGGAAGTAAACGCTTCTGAACAAAAATCGAATGTTATCGAAATTTTCTCATGGATAAATTCAGACACTTTAAAAATTCCTTTTTCCTTTTTAGTTGACCCGCTTTCTTGTTTATTCTTAATGAATATTACCGGCATTGGGTTTTTAATACATGTATATTCAACCAGCTACATGCACGATGATGAAGGCTTTTCTCGTTTTTTTACGTACTTAAACCTATTTGTGTTCTTTATGTTGCTGTTAGTGCTTGGCAACAATTACCTGATTATGTTTGTGGGCTGGGAAGGTGTAGGTTTATGCTCGTACTTACTAATTGGCTTTTGGTTTAAAAACGATGCTTACAACCGCGCGGCTAACAAGGCCTTTGTAATGAATCGTATTGGCGATTTAGGATTTCTACTTGGTATCATTATGATTTTTATGAATTTTGGCAGCATTTCTTTTAACGAGGTGTTTAATAAAGCATCCTCTGTACCAACACATACCATAACAGCTATTGCTTTGCTGTTATTTGTGGGCGCTATGGGTAAAAGCGCTCAGCTGCCTTTATACACTTGGTTACCTGATGCTATGGCGGGCCCAACTCCGGTATCGGCATTAATCCACGCGGCAACCATGGTTACGGCGGGTATTTATATGGTGGTTCGTTCAAATATTTTCTATTCAATATCAGAAACTGCCAGTGAGTTTGTTGCTATAATTGGCGCTATTACGGCCTTGTTTGCCGCTATTATAGGTTTATTACAAACCGATATTAAAAAGGTGTTGGCTTACTCAACCGTATCTCAATTAGGGTTAATGTTTTTAGCTTTAGGTGTGGGCGCTTATAGTAGTGCAGTGTTTCATGTTACAACACATGCTTTCTTTAAAGCCTTATTATTCTTAGGTGCAGGTTCGGTTATACACGCTATGGGTGGCGAGCAGGATATCCGTAAAATGGGTGGCCTGAAAAAAGCATTACCTGTTACATTTATGACAATGTTATTAGGAACACTTGCCATAAGCGGTGTGCCTCCGTTTGCAGGTTTCTTTTCGAAAGATGAAATTTTAGCGCATACTTATGAGCACAGCCAATTACTTTGGATGGTGGGAAGTATTGCATCGTTATGTACGGCTTTTTATATGTTTCGTTTAATGTTTCTTACATTTTGGGGTTCTTTCCGTGGCACGCATGAGCAAGAACATCACTTGCATGAATCGCCAAAAGCAATGACTATCCCGTTAATTATTTTAGCCATACTTTCAGTTTTTGGCGGAACGCTTGGATTACCTGAGTTTTGGGACGCAAAAAACTGGATGGAAGAAAATTTAGATTCGGTGATTATCCGTAAAAACCCGAGTATCTTATCACACGATACCGAGTGGATACTAATGGGTATTGCCGTTTTAGTTGCTATATCAACTATTTACTTTGCATACCAAATG
>DATFTU010000397.1:0-2020 GCA_035261565.1 Bacteroidia bacterium | reverse complement strand
AACCCTAACAATGAACAATAACTCAAACATTAAAGTTGATGCCGGTTCTATAAGCGTTAGCGGTGGTTCTTTAGCAGCAACTAATAATTACGATGTAATTTATGTAGGAAGCTCAAAAACTTCGGGCATTGAAACCGGTATATCTGCCGGAGCACATAATATATGGGTTAATATGACGGATAGCACTCAAACCGTAACGTTAGGAAGCGATATAACTGTTAGCGGAACCATGTATCATACTATGGGTAAAATGGCTATAGGTGCCCACACTTTAAAATTAATGAGCGATTATATAGCAACAGCAAACGGAAAAATACAAGCCGGTGCAACTTCCCGATTGATGCTTGAGCTATCAAATACCAGTTCTTCTTCTATTACTTTAACTTCGGGCAGCCAATTTCAATTATTGGAAGTAAACTTATCTACTTCGGCAGGTGCAAATTTTGCCGGAAGTTTTACAGTTGACACTTTATACATGAAAAACGGTTCAGTCAATTTTGCTAATTCTTCTACACTTACTATGGCTACTAATGGAATTTATATTTGGGAGAATGGCTCATTTACCTTAGGATCAGGTCATTTTGTGGGTACAAATTCTTATAGTGTAATGTACAAAGGAGGAAACAAAACTTCTTCTTATGAGATTTTAGGTACCGGGTTACATAATGTTACCGTTGATATGGGAGTAACAGCCAATGTGGTAAGTTTAGATACCAACTTAACAGTTTCGGGTTTATTAAATATGAATAATGGCACTTTAAACTTAAATTCACGCAGATTATACCTAACCGGAACTTTTAGCAGTACAGCTAATGGAACTTTTCAAGGTAATGGTTCTTCAAACCTTATTATAAACAATACTACTGCTGCCTTTGGAGATAGCCTTAACTTTGCTACCGGTGTTGCTCAGTTAGATAGTCTTTCAATTAATACCATGGCAGCATCTTGGGTTTGGCTTGGCACTGGTGTAAATGTGGCCAATTTAGTTTTTAAAAGTGGTGGCGTTATGCTTACCAACGGAGACTTAACTATTTACTCTCCTGGTGTTATTACAGGCTACGATTCTACAAAATATGTTGGCACAAGTGGTTCAGGTTCATTAGTTATGAATGTAAATGTAGCTGCACCTTATGTTTTATTTCCGGTAGGAACAAACTCAAATTATTCTCCTGCAAGTATACAGGTAATGGCAGGTACTGCCGGTATGTTTCATGTAAACGTACAAAATGGTATGTGGTCTGGCGGAACAAGCGGCACCAATTTAGCTTTAACTCAAAGTGTGGTAAACCGTACATGGTTTATACAAGAGCCCACTCAAACAGGTTCTTTAAATGCAAATCTTCAGGTAGAGTGGAAAGCATCAGAAGAAGTGCATGGCTTTGATAGAACACATGCTTATATTTCGCATTACACCGGTTCTGCCTGGGATGCAAGTACTGTTGGTTCAGCGGTTTCAGCCAGCGGCAGTTTTTACCAAATGACTCGCACTAACATTTCATCTTTCAGCCCTTTTGCAGTAGTTGATCAAAATGCTACTACAGGTATTGATAAAGTTACCGCTAATAGTGTAGCATTAAGCTTATACCCTAATCCGGTTGCAAATTTTGTTA
Organism: Bacteroidia bacterium; assembly: GCA_035261565.1. Lineage (GTDB taxonomy): Bacteria > Bacteroidota > Bacteroidia > B-17B0 > Aurantibacillaceae > PALSA-968. Next base: position 410 of record DATFTU010000397.1, on the reverse strand, counting down.
CTATCGACTTTAAAAATACAGATGCAAAATCAGTTGAAGTATATAACGAAATAGGCGCCAAAGTTTATTCAAGTGATATCATTAACAAAAATACAGCAGGATATAAAATTGATTTATCTAATTTACCTGCCGGTATTTATTATTTAAAAATTGGTACAACTACCGAACCTATCACTAAAAAAATAATCAAATCGTAATTACATAAAATAATTATCCAATAAAAAAGGTTGAGCTAAAAACTCAACCTTTTTTATTTTATATTATAAATTGCGTTTATGAATAAGCCATTTTCTTAGATTCTTTAGATGAAATTAATTCAATAATCTTACTAACATCCAAAGGTTTTACAAAGTGATAGGTATTTTCTGATTTTATATCAATTGCCGAATCAGGGTTTGCACTTATATAAA
>DATFTU010000396.1:0-2972 GCA_035261565.1 Bacteroidia bacterium | reverse complement strand
AACTTCTTTAAAATTTTTTTGTAAAAAAAGGTTTAATGATACCTGTAAAATATGTTCTTTTGATTCATTCATTAAAAAACCGACCATTTGGTATGCAAATGTACATACATTTTCAATGCACGCAAATTAAATTTGTGTTATTTATTTTAAAAACGACAAAAGGTTGTTTTTAATAGATTAAGTATAAGTAACTTATGGTAGGATAAATTTTTACTAAATAATTGATATGCCGTTTGCATCGGTAGTAAGCACTTCGCTCATATAATTAAAAAAGGGGCGTAATTTTTTAAAAACATCATTTGCTTTATATACAAAATCGGGGCTAAGCACTTCCTTGTCGCTAAACTCGTGCCTTAAAATAAATTGCTTGTAGCGAAGTAAATCAATAGCGGCACTATCTTTTGCAAAGCCTCGCGGGGCTGAGCTTAGCTGCTCGCCCCGCATTTTACCAAAGGTATTTACAAGTGTTTTGTTAGCCAATAATTTTTTCCAATCGTCGTGGTTTATCTCAATGTCTTCGCGTATTCGTTGTAAGTCTTTTGGTTCAGGCCCCCAAAAGCCTCCTGATATATATGAGTTACCCGGCTCTATTCTAAAATAATATCCTCCGCGCAATTGCTTGGTGGCTCTTTTAAAATGGCCATGCCAGTATGTGTTATATGGAGTTTTGTCTTTAGAAAAACGAACGTCCTTATAAATTCTAAATAAGCCTTTTTTACCAGAAGCAGTTTCTATATGATCATGCTTGTTCATTTCAACCAATAAGGCATCAGTAAACTCAATCATATTATTATATGCCTGAGTATAAACATCTTTATGCTCATTAAACCAATCGCGGTTATTGTTTTTTGCGAGGGTTTTTAAGAAATCGAACGATTGTTTTTTTATAGCCATAGTTTTTAATTGTTAGGATTACCAGCATTTATCCAACTTTCTATTTTAGAAATTTGACAACCTGGAAGCTGACTACCATTTTGTGGCATAGGATTATAGCCGGAAGTGTGCTTGATAGAATTGATAAGATTATTGTGTGAGATAGAATTAACTACGCCAGCATAATTGGATAAATCATAACCACCGCCCGCATTGTTTGTACTATGGCATCCAACACAATAAGTATTCATAATAGGCTGAATGTCGGCTCCAAATTTATATTGCGTAGTATCACAAATAGTGCAGTTAGATTGATTTAAAGCGCCCATACTAATCCAGGCTTTTATCATAAAAATTTCATTGCTCGTTAATGCCGTATAATCCTTAGGAGGCATACTTGGATTTGAGCCATCTATTTTTGTGTAGATGCTGCTGCGCAGTGGGTGTTTGGCAACAACTTTTCTCATAACCCCGTCATAGGTTGTAAAATCACCTATTCTGGCACCTGATGTATGGCAACCGCTTGTAGAGCATTTGGAAACAAAAATAGGCAAAATGTTATCTTGAAAACAAACATTAGGGTCGTAGGCTTTTTCGGTACAGGTGGTTAAAGAAAAAGTTATACATATAAGTAATAAAACGGTAATTATTATTTTCATCTTTGAGTTTCTTACAACGGTAAAATTGCCTATTTAGTTTGCTTAAATTCTGTGGTTTGAGTTAAATGAGTTGCTTTTGTTTTTTAACCGAAGATACCATTACTTTAGTTTAGGCTATATGGCTATTATTATTAATACAAAAAAATGCTATTAGGTTATCTAAGTGTAATTTAATCTAAATTTAACGGCACGTATATACGTGTTTGCCGAAATATTTTATAATTAATTGATAAAAAGAAAGATGAAAACAAAAAAAAGGAAACAAAAAAACAAGGATAAGGAATTTAGGTTAGAATGTTTAAAAATAGCTAATAGCGTGCCTGAACGGAGTCCTAAAACTCTTATAGCAGTAGCAAAAGTTTTAGAAAATTATTTAGATGGCAAACGCTCATAAAGTTTTAATGCAGCTAAAGATATTTCTTTGCTTACAACTTTTTTTCCTTCGCTCCAATAACACATAGCCATATCCCCAGCTGTAAGTTCGCCTAATGTCATAGGCTCACTGCCTGATAATAATACCACCAAATCGCCTGCTTTTAATTTATTATTTGCCATATTTTTTTATCAAATCTATCACTTTTTGATTGTTTTTAAATGTTATATATTTGCTTTAACGTATTTCAGCGTACTTATTCTGTGTCTATCGAACCGACCAAGTTTATGACAACTCTTACAGGAATAAGGAACAGCTACACCGCAAGGCGTGGGGTTTCCTATTATGTAAGAGCGTACCTTGGTCGGACGTGATAGACAGAACGGTTTGCCCCACGCTGTTTTTTTAACACCGCTTGTAGGGGCAACTGGCGACAAAAAAAGCGTATGAAAATAGATAACAGCACAGCAATTTTATGGTTAGGTATTGTAATTGCGGCATTTTTCATTGGTAGAAAAATAGCCTTATGGTACTGGAAAACGGATGTATTAATTAAACTTCAGCAAGAACAGGTTGAATTATTACGCGCATTGGTGGGTAATAAAACAATAGAAGCCCCGGCACTCGAAACAGAAACAATACAACCACAAAAAGAAGATGAAAAGCCTGCAAATAGCAGTGAAATATATATAGTTGCCGGGTTAATATTCGTGGCTATATGCGTAGTATTTTATTTAATAAACAATAAGAATTAAATAATTAGATCGGCATATTTTAAGCGACCATTACAGTTGCTTAAAAAGAAATTAAACCTATCTAATTGTGAAAGTTCCCTGTTATTGAAACGTGCGGCAAATTCGGTAACGTATTTATTGAGATGTTTAGGCGATACCTGGTGGTAAATGCCATATAAGCCACGTTTTAGAATACTCCAAAAGTTTTCGATACTTTGTGTATGTGTAGAACCTTGTACATATTTTTTCGCGGCGTGATTAATAACTAAGTGAGTATAGTTATCTATATTTTTGTATGTAGGAAGTTCATCGGTAATAAGTGTTGCGCCTTTT
>DATFTU010000395.1:0-3657 GCA_035261565.1 Bacteroidia bacterium | reverse complement strand
TGTTAACCCGGCTGTTACAACTACATATGTTGTTACTGCACAAAATACAGGTTGTACGCAAACAGCGCAAGCAAGTGGTATTGTAAGTGTGTACCCATCGGTAAATATTTCAATAACCCCAATCGATTCGGTTTGCAAAGGTGCACAAACAACTTTAGCCGCCAATGCAACCGGTGGCAGCGGCAGTGGCTTTACATATACATGGAGTGGCGGGCAAAATACGGCCAGTATAGTAGTAAGCCCAAGCACCACCACCACATACACTGTGTGGGCACATGATGCTTTGTGCCCTGCTGTAGCAACCACTACAGAAATTTATATGTATGCCGAACCCGTATTAACCATTATACCATCGCTTAGCAGTGGTTGTGGGTATGCTTGTATTAGTTTTACAGCGGGTGTAGCAAGCAATGTACCAGGCAATAATATTATACCACCCTATACCTGGAATTTTGGAGATGGCACAGTTATTAATGGTGGCAGCAATGCACAACATTGTTACAACAACACAGGTAATTATAATGTATCGTTAATTGCAAAAACGCAAAATAATTGTTTAGATACACTGAAAGAAATAAACTTTATTCATATACACCAAAAACCGGTGGCAGATTTTTCGGCCTCAGCTTTTGAAACAGATATTTATAATAACACAATTCACTTCTACAATCAATCAACCGGTAGTATTGTAAACTGGAACTGGTATACAGATACAACAACCTATACCGTGCAAAACCCGACACATACTTATTTTAACGAAGGGATTTATCCTGTAACACTTGTTGTTACAGATGATATTGGTTGTACAGATACTATTGTAAAAGATATTACTATTAACCCCGCGTTTACCTTTTACGCGCCTAATTGTGTAACACCTAATGGCGACGGAAAAAATGAAGTGTTTTTACCCATAGGCGAAGGTTGGGATAACAATCATTTTGATTTATGGATTTTTGACCGCTGGGGTAATATGCTTTTACATACTACTAACCCTTACGAAGGTTGGGATGGTAAACGATACAATGAATTGGTACAGGAAGATACCTATGTATGGAAAGTTGTTTTAAAAGATATTTTTGAAAAAGAACACGAATATCACGGGCAGGTTTCGGTTGTCAGATAGTTTTATTTCTTATCTGCTAAGCAACTATAGTTTATAAAATTTATAAGCCATAAAAAAAGCCCCCTGTTTTTCAGGAGGCCTCTTTATCAAAAAACAAAAAGCACAAATTAAAAAGCAATTTATTTTTTTAGCGGCACTATACGCACTTTAAATAACCTGTTACTTGCCACCGAATAATGAAACGAATTTGTGTTAAGTACATTTGGAAATAAAGATAAAATTCCACCATGTAAATAACCTATACTTGCACCATTTACGCTATCTGCCATCAATACATCATAATTAATCACACCATTATTCATTAAATACTTTTTGTTCAAATTCCAGTGCATCTCTGATTCAGCGCCGTTAAACATTGCGGTACCTTTGTTTATTGTAGTATCTTTTAAATTGGGGTCCGAATCTGAGCCAGGAAATTTATAAGCCGTTGCTGTTGCCGGAAACGAATCAGCCAAAAGGTATTGTGTAAAATTATGTAAGGAGTCTATACGAATAGTTGTGAATTGATTGGTAAATGGGGCAAAGCTAAAATTATTTACCCTGCCTGCTGTATCAATAATTGGTGCAGTTGAATCAGTTAATTTTACAGGAAACTGCTGATTTGCTATTTTAATAAAAGCCGCATTTTTCATACCACCCAGTAAAGTGGCATACGATTCTTTTCTGTTTTTACTGTACACAGGAATTACCTGACAAGTATATATATTAGAACGCATGGTAAAATCAATTTCTTTAGCGCCACTTTGGTTTATCCATACAGGCGATGTATAATTAATTATACCTCCTTTAAAAACTCCGGCATAATATAGTAACATATCGCTATTGTCTGCAGGGTCTATCATAGGGCTCATGCTTCCATCTCGTCTGCGGTATATTCCTTCATTAACACTATCTGCTCCATTCGCATGGCCATCGTTCCATGATGTGATTGGACCAACACGCATATTTTTACCATCATCACTAAGCGTAAAAGATTTAACTTGATGCGAATAAAAATCTACAGCGTTGCCCGGTGTTGTTCCTGTATAATTCCATCCAAATGCAAGGTATACTTTATTATCCATTACATCTATTTCTGCCCCGGTAAGAGCAAAACTTGTATCTTTTATCTGACGAATCCAACTCGGTGGCAGGAGATGAAAATCAGGTGCCTTAGTTGTTAACATATTTACTGCCATTACCAAACTTTTTAAATCAATGGCCGACAGATATGGTAAAGTAGTTGGTGTACTATCTCTGTCGCCATGCAAACCACCAAAAACGTATAACATATTATTTTTGGTAAAAAACTCAGCGTTATTGGCTCTAAAAAATCGTAAATCAATTTTTGATTTACTGCTTAAAAAGGAGGCAATTTCTTTATATTGAATGGCTTGCACTACCCAATTTTCAGGATCCTTCCATTGCTTGGTATCTACTACGTAAATAGAATCATTTGAACGTGTTTTTTGAAAAAAATAATTAATTGTATGCAAACCGCTGGTACGCCCGCCAAACATTACTATTTTATCTTCATAAATGGCATGGGTATATGAGTGCAGGTCGGGTAAACCAGGCACCACAATTTCGTCCACCTTAATGGTATAAGGTACAGTTGTGGTATCTGTAGTTGTTGGTGAAGATTCCGTTGTTTTAGTTGGCCCGCAACTGCTAAGTAAAAAAGCGCTTGCCAGAGCAGTTCCAAAAAATAAATTTAATTTTTTCATATAGTTTTTATAATAGTTTATAGTGAAGTAAATATAAATAGGTAAAAACAAAAAAACGCTCGTATGTAAGATTAATAACGTTTTTGTAATAAGATGTAAGATTTTTACATTTTTTGTAATAAAAACAGAACTAAAAAGTAAGTGTTAATTCAATCTCTTTTTTATCGCGCAAAACTTTCACTTTAGTAGTATCGCCTTTTTTAAATTTAGATAAGGCTTTCATATATGTTTGTACCGAATCAACAACATCATCGCCTAATTTAATTACAATATCGCCTTGTTTTACTCCGGCTTTAAATGCAGGCTTGCCATCAGTAACTCCATCAATGCGCATGCCCTTGCCTTCAAAAGCATAATCAGGCATAACGCCCATGGTTACTTTAAACCCGGTGCTTTTAGTATCTGGGTTTTTGGTGGCAGTAAAAGTTAATTTAGGCAGGGTTTCTGTTTCCGTAATTAAATCAATAATAAAATCAAGTACTTTTTTTTCTCCCTCAAAATTTATTTTTTCTACGTCATCGCTGGGTTTATGATAATCACTATGCTGACCCGTAAAAAAATGCAACACGGGTATATTTTTTAAGTAAAATGATGTTTGGTCGCTTGGGCCAATACCACTACTATCTTTTTTAATTGAAAATTTGTTGTTGATTTTATCAATAAGCGTTACAAACACCGGAGATGTGCCTACACCATATATAATAAGTTTGTTTGTTGAATCATTAAGCCGGCCAATCATATCCATATTAATCATATAATTAATACTATCAAATGGCAGTGTTGGTTTATCGCACCATTTTTTAGACCCCAGTAAACCCAACTCTTCTC
>DATFTU010000394.1:0-5683 GCA_035261565.1 Bacteroidia bacterium | reverse complement strand
CCGGTGGCTCTGCGTTACGTAGCAAACGATAGATATGCTCGATCGCTTCTTTTTCAGAGTTTGTAGGGTCTTTTTGTAATGTATTGTAAATAATAGCAAAGTCAGTAGTACTTGCATCTTGTTTGTGTAAAATAATATCTTTTACACCCGCATCAACAATCATATCAATATGAGCATCTTCTAAAATAGTTTCGCGCTCAATTAACACTTCGTTACGCTCAATAGATACAACCTCTCCGGTATCTTCATCCACAAAATCTTCAGTCCATGTTTTTAATACACGGGCTGCTAATTTACGCCCAACTTCACGTTTTAAGCCTGCTTTAGAAACTTTTACTTCATCAGCAAGGCCAAAAATTTCAAGTATGCGTTTATCACTTTCAAAACCAATTGAACGCAATAAAGTTGTTACCGGAAGTTTTTTCTTACGGTCGATGTACGCATACATCACGTTATTAATATCGGTTGCAAACTCAATCCATGCTCCTTTAAAAGGAATTACGCGGGCCGAGTATAATTTTGTTCCGTTTGCGTGGCGGCTTTGCCCAAAGAATACACCTGGCGAACGGTGTAACTGTGATACAATAACACGCTCGGCACCGTTTATTACAAACGAGCCACGGCTTGTCATATATGGAATTGTACCAAGATATACATCTTGTACAATAGTTTCAAAATCTTCATGTTCAGGATCGGTACAGTATAAGCGAAGTTTTGCTTTTAAAGGCACACTGTAAGTTAAACCACGCTCAATACACTCTTCAAGTGCGTAACGTGGCGGGTCGATAAAATAATCCAAAAACTCAAGCACGAATTGGTTTCGTGAATCAGTTATCGGGAAATTTTCAGAAAACACACGGAATAAACCTTCTTCGTTTCTGTTATCAGCCGTTGTTTCTAATTGAAAAAAATCTTTAAATGATTGAATTTGTATATCCAATAAATCCGGGTACTCTACCGGGAATTTTACTTGAGAGAAATTTATTCTCTGTGGTTTTTTTGCTGAGGCCAAAGCTTATTAGTTTTTAGGTTATACAATTAAGTTACAAAATACGCCGAGGTGTTGCTATAGCAACAAATAAGGAAAGGGTGATGCCTTATAGGGCACACCCAATCCTAATTTTATGAGAAAAATTACTTAACCTCAACTTTTGCACCGGCTTCTTCAAGAGCTTTTTTAATAGACTCTGCTTCTTCTTTTGCAATACCTTCTTTAACAGGTTTTGGAGCGCCGTCTACTAAATCTTTTGCTTCTTTTAAGCCAAGGCCTGTTAAGTCTTTTACAACTTTAACAACACCTAATTTTGCAGCACCTGCTTCAACTAAAATTACATCAAAAGATGTTTTAGCTGCTGCAGCTTCTCCGCCGCCGCCGCCAGATACAACAACTGCTGCTGCTGCTGGTTCAATTCCATATTCGTCTTTTAAAACAGTTGCTAATTCTTGTACTTCTTTTACTGTAAGGTTTACAAGTGTTTCAGCGATTGATTTTACGTCTGCCATTTTATTTTTTATTTAATTGTTCTTACTTTAATTTAATTTATTTTTTCTTTAACAGTTGCTTATGCAGCAGCTTCTTGTTTTTTGTTTTCTAAACCACCTATTACGCGGCGTATTGGACCTTGTAATAAAGATACAACGTCTGCAATAAGTTCGTTTTTAGATTTCAATGATGCCAATGCATCTAATTGATTGTCTCCAATGTAAACGGTTTCTTCAACAAAAGCAGCTTTTAATAAAGGTTTATCGTTGCCTTTTTTGCGGAAATCTTTAATAACCTTTGCAGGTGCATTAGAGGTTTCAGCAAACATAAGGGCTGTATTTCCTTTCAAAGCAGGCACCATTTCAGCTAAACGGCTATCGTTTGCTCTCTCTAATGCTTTTTTAAGCAATGAGTTTTTTACTACCTGAATTGAAATCTTTTTATCGAAACACTCTTTTCTAAGCTGGTTTACTTTCTCTACTGTTAAAGAAGAACAGTCAGCCAAATAGATTTTGCTATTTTTATTTAGCTTTTCTAACAGCTGTTCTATTACTTGTGTTTTTTCTTCTTTTTTCATTTACTAATTAGTTAAAAGATTTAGTATCTAAAGCTATACCTGCGCTCATGGTGCTGCTCATATAAACGCTTTTTACGTAAGCACCTTTAGCCGATGAAGGCTTAAGTTTTACGATAGCATTAAGCAATTCATTAGCATTTTCAGCTAATTTTTGTGCATCAAAAGATACTTTGCCTACTGCTGCGTGTACAATACCCGCTTTATCAACTTTAAAGTCGATTTTACCACCTTTTGCTTCGGTTACCGCTTTACCAATTTCCATAGTAACCGTACCGGTTTTAGGATTTGGCATTAAACCACGAGGACCTAACACACGGCCTAATGCACCCAGTTTACCCATTACCTGAGGAACTGTTACAATTACGTCAATGTCTGTCCAACCGCCTTTAATTTTTTCAATATAGTCATCTAACCCAACAAAGTCTGCACCGGCTGCTTTTGCTTCTGCTTCTTTATCTGCAGGTACAAGAGCCAATACGCGCATTGTTTTACCTGTACCGTGTGGTAAGGTTACAACACCGCGAACCATTTGGTTAGCTTTACGTGGGTCAACTCCTAAACGGATCGCAAGATCCACAGATGCATCAAACTTCGTAGTTGTAATTTCTTTTACAATTTTAGAAGCTTCCGCAACTGTATAAGACTTTGATGAATCAAATTTTCCATCAACAGCTTTTCTTTTTTTAGTTAACGTTGCCATTTTTTGTTTTTAATTAATTGTTTTTAAAAGGAGCTTCACCTGTTACGGTAACACCCATACTACGCGCCGTTCCGGCAACCATTTTCATTGCAGATTCGATTGTAAAACAATTCATATCCACAATTTTATCAGTAGCAATAGTTTTTACTTGGTCCCAAGTAATGCTACCAACTTTTTTACGGTTGCTTTCGCCCGAACCTTGTTTAATTTTGCCCAGCTCTAATATTTGTGCCGCTACCGGTGTACGTTTAATTACAAAATCAAACGTTTTATCAACGTAAACATTAATGATTACAGGTAATAATTTTCCGGCTTGTTCTTGCGTACGAGCATTAAACTGTTTGCAAAACTCCATAATGTTCACACCTTTTGCACCTAATGCAGGTCCAATTGGTGGCGATGGGTTAGCTGCCCCTCCTTTAATTTGTAGTTTTACCAGTGCTGATAACTCTTTTGCCATTTTATTTGTTTTTTAGTCGGCTTTGGTTTCAATTACTAACGTTGGAAGCAGCGATAAAGCGCCATTAATAATTTTGCCAATTGGCCATTTGTTTTGTTTATTCGCGCTCCACTTCTCCAAAGCCAAGCTCTACAGGAGTTTTGCGTCCGAATATTTTTACGGTTACTTTTATTTTCTTTTTCTCTTCGTTAATTTCTTCAATAACACCATTAAATCCGTTAAATGGCCCGTTAATTACTTTAATAGATTCGCCCACCACGTATGTGTTAGATACAGTGCCTTCAGATTCTGTTAATTCATCAACCTTGCCTAAAATACGGTTAACCTCTGCTAAACGCATTGGTACTGGCTCTCCGCCTTTAGTTTCGCCTAAAAAGCCAATAACACCGGTAATATTTTTAATAGTGTGAGGTATTTCTCCCACCAAAATAGCTTCAATAAGTACATAACCGGGGTAGAAAGAACGCTCTTTAGCAATTTTTTTACCGTTACGAACTTGTATAATTTTTTCAGTTGGAATTAATACCTGAGCCACATAATCATTTAACCCAAGGCGATTAATTTCAACTTCAATATATTGCTTTACTTTTTTCTCCTGTCCGCTAATAGCACGCACAACGTACCATTTAAGGGTTGGGGTTTCTTTTTTAGTTGTTTTAACTTGTTCGCTCATCTTTAATTAAATTAATTGTTAAGCAGTTGATAAGCTAATTCCATTAATTTTTTAAAGCCGGTATCCATTAAAAAGATAACCACAGCTATCAAAGCAGATGCAACAAGTACAACAACTGCACTTTCTTGCAATTCTTTCCAAGTTGGCCAAGAAGTTTTTTGAACTAACTCCGTAGTTGTTTCTTCTATGTATGTTCTTATTTTGCTCATTACTTCTTTTAGTTTAAAGTTCAAAAACGAACTATTACTTTTTGCACGGGCGGAGAGATTCGAACTCCCATCAACGGTTTTGGAGACCGCGATTCTACCATTGAACTACGCCCGTAAACCGCACCCTTTTTAAACGGCAAAATGGCAAGAGCAATTTGCCCTGCCATTTAACCGATTAAATAGTGTAATTATTTTATAATTTCAGTTACCTGACCAGCGCCTACAGTACGGCCACCCTCGCGGATAGCGAAACGTAAACCTTTGTCCATAGCAACCGGAACGATTAATTTTACAGTAATTGTAACGTTATCACCTGGCATTACCATCTCGCGACCTGCTTCTAACTCAATTTCTCCTGTTACGTCAGTTGTACGCATGTAGAATTGAGGGCGGTATTTGTTATGGAATGGAGTGTGACGTCCACCTTCTTCTTTTTTCAAGATATACACCTCAGCTTTAAACTCAGTGTGTGGAGTGATTGAACCTGGTTTTGCGATTACCATACCACGACGAATATCTTTTTTATCGATACCACGTAATAAAATACCCACGTTATCTCCAGCTTCACCAGTATCAAGAATTTTACGGAACATTTCAACCCCTGTGCAAGTTGATTTTAATTTAGTTTCTTGCATACCGATGATTTCAACCTCTTCACCTGTGTTAACCACACCTGATTCGATTTTACCTGTAGCAACTGTACCACGGCCTGTAATAGTAAACACGTCTTCCACTGGCATTAAGAAAGGTTTCTCTCTGTCACGAACCGGAGTTGGAATATAAGCATCAACTGCATCCATTAATTCCATAATTTTTGGAACCCATTTAGCATCTTTGTTTAATCCACCTAATGCAGAACCACGGATAATTGGAGTGTTATCACCATCAAATTTATAGAAAGTTAATAACTCACGGATTTCCATTTCAACAAGGTCTAATAACTCAGGGTCTTCAACCATGTCAACTTTATTCATAAACACAACGATACGAGGTACACCAACCTGACGTGCAAGAAGGATATGCTCGCGTGTTTGTGGCATAGGGCCATCAGTAGCCGCAACCACTAATATGGCACCGTCCATTTGCGCAGCACCGGTAACCATGTTTTTTACATAGTCAGCGTGACCTGGGCAGTCAACGTGTGCGTAGTGACGATTTGCAGTTTCGTACTCAACGTGTGAAGTATTAATTGTAATACCACGCTCTTTTTCTTCAGGCGCGTTATCAATTGATGAGAAATCTCTTACTGCTGCCCATCCTTTATCAGCTAAAACAGCAGTAATGCCAGCAGTTAATGTAGTTTTACCATGGTCAACGTGACCGATAGTTCCAACATTCACGTGAGGTTTGGTACGTTCGAATTTTTCTTTAGCCATTTTTTCGTTTTTTGATTTGTTTTATTATTTATTTTTCTTATCTTTTACTTTCTCTTTTTTCTTTACTACAGAGCTGTTGAGCAGGATTGAACTGCCGACCTCTTCCTTACCAAGGAAGTGCTCTACCACTGAGCTACAACAGCTTATTGTTTTTGGCGATCTGCATCGCCCTAAACCTGCTTGAACCAATTTAAAAGAACGCCTG
>DATFTU010000393.1:0-2240 GCA_035261565.1 Bacteroidia bacterium | reverse complement strand
AAAGAAAACAATTAGTTCAGTTAAGAAATTATAGTTTGGCCTTTTTATTCGTTCTTATAGCTATATTCAGATCAAAAAGTGATTCATCATCATTTATTTCAAAGACTATATTTGGAGAAAATTCTTCTGTAATTGGGGTGTATCTTATATTCACAACAATTATACTTCTACTCTTATTTCACTTTCTTTCGCGCAGAAAAGAACAAATAGGAAAACTCATATTGGAAGTCGATACTCTAACAGTTCAATTAAAAGATAAAACGCTGAATTTTAATATAAAGGAAATTAAAAACTTTAAAATAAAAAAGGGTTTTTCTGATGCTACTAAAGAAGTTGTAACACTAATAAGCTTGTATGATAACTGGCTGACTTTTGAGTACAACAATATAAAATACGAATATCAGTTTACAATCGAATCATCTTATTCAAGTAAACAGTTTGCAGATTTATTAATTATTTGGAAAAGCAATAATACTGAATTTGTAGTTGAATAATTAGCTACACTACATGGGTTTGCTCAACCGTTTTAGAGTCTATTGCATCGCGTAAGCCATTACCAACCAGCATAAAGGCAAGTACCAAAAGCATAATGGCTATACCGGGTATAAAGGCCAGGTAAAACGCATCGGGTGTAAATATAAACGGACGGTGGTCGTTAATCATTTTGCCCCAACTTGCCATTGGGGGTTGTGCGCCAATACCTAAAAAACTAAGGCCTGCCTCTGTTAAAATAGCATTAGCAAAGTTTGATGCCGATATAACAATAACAGGCCCCATAATATTAGGCAACACGTGCTTTCTAATTAAACGGCTGTTTCTAAAGCCCAAAGCCCTACCGGCCTCTACAAATTCTTTTTCGCGCAGGCTCATTACCTGTCCACGTACAATACGAGCCACTTCAACCCACATAGTTAGGCCCACGGCCACAAATACCTGCCAAAAACCTTTACCTAAAACCAATGTAATAGCAATAACCAATAACATGGTGGGGATAGACCATACCACATTTATTACCCACATAATAACATCATCGAGCCAACCCCTAAAATAACCTGCCATGGCACCTAATACAACTCCGATAAATAAAGAAATAACTACCGCTATAAACCCAACCGATAAGGATATACGGGTGCCAATAAGCATACGGCTCAATAAATCACGGCCAAGCCTATCGGTGCCTAAAATAAATTTTTTGGTAATAATATTGTGTTTTTCTACTTCTTCGCGTAATTCAGCAACAGTGCAGGTCATTTTTTGGTTGGTACTGTATTGGTAAAAATCGGTAGTGCCTTTTTGCTCGTCGTTTTTTACAGGCAAGTTCGAGTTTATATCATACACTACATCTGCTAAATTATAGCGCATTTTAGTGCCCCTGTTAGGCTCGTTGCCTGTATATTCTTCAACTACAATATCATTACCCGAAAATGTGTAATCATATAAAGTAACAAAGGTGTAATCGCTTTGCTGGCCAAACAGCATTTTAGTAAACCAGTTTACACGGTGCGACTCTTCATTTTTTCTGATTTTTAGCATCCGCACACTAAAGCCTGGAGGTTTAATTTGAAGTTCTGGTTTTTGGTCGTTGCTATCGGGTGTGGAGTCAGGAGTTATAAGGTATCCGGCAATAAAAATAAAAACAGAAACAGATATTACAATTAGTCCACTCATAGCCAGCTTGTTTCGCTTAAAGCGTTTCCAGGCCATTTGACTAAGCGAACGGGCTTTACCATCAGATATGTTTTTGCCTTTAAACACCTGTTTTTCTACCCTTCCAGCTTGGTTTAACAGTAACAGATGCCGCGGCAATAAAGGGTACATAAAATAAGTTTGCTATAAAAGCAGGCAAATAAAAAGCAAAACTCAGTTTTTGTTTAAACATAATTGCGCCTAAAAATAATAACAAAAAATCAATTACACATTTGTATATTATGGTAAATAGACAAAACTTAATATTAGCACCACTAAAAACCACTAAAAAAATGGTAAACAATAGCAGTAAATTAGTTAAAAACAATAAGCCACCAATAAACCAGGCAGTTTTTAAGTGCATGTTTTTAGCTTTATTGGCCCACCGTAACCGTTGGCTAATAAAAGCCCCGGCTTCTTTCTCTGCTTTGGTGTAAACAATGGCACAGTGGTTTTTAATGGTACTAACCAATAGTTTAGCATCCATAAATTCCTGCAACAAAAACATATCATCGCCCGATGCCACATTAAAATTGTTTTTATAAGGGTTAACT
>DATFTU010000392.1:0-2646 GCA_035261565.1 Bacteroidia bacterium | reverse complement strand
TTAATGGTTGTATCGTGCCCGGCGTTAACAGAATAAGGGTATACATAAACAGTAACCGTGTCGCTTTTTGTTTGTCTGTTTACGGTATCAGTTACGAGCACCGTATATGTGGTAGTTGAGTTTGGTGTGGCCGTGGGGTTTGAAATAGCAGAGTCGGAAAGAGAAGTTTTTGGATGCCATACATATTTGTATTTTCCCGAACCTCCGGTTACTGTTGGGTTTCCACCTATAAAAGTAGATGTTCCCGGACAAATTTTTCTATACGCTCCGGCATCAACCGAAAACGTTGTTGTTTGTGCATATAGGCCAATAGCCAACAAGTACAAACAAAAAAACAGGTTTATTTTTTTTAAGAACAACATTTTAATTGCCGGCTACAAATTTAAAACAAAAACGCATAAAAAATGCCACAACAAACTGATGCGGCATTTTTAACGTACGGCGTTAAAAAACTACTTAGCAGCTTTTTTTGCAGCCTTTTTAGGGGCAGCTTTTTTTGTTGCTCCTTTAGCAGCCGATTTTTTAGCTGATTTTTTTTTGCGTAGGCGGGTTACACCATGTGTGCCGATGTGAATTTTTCCGCGTTTAGAACGTTGATCTCCTTTTCCCATAATTATATTTTTTGATGCGTAAAAATACTTATTTTTTATTTAGCAGCTCATTTGTTTTTAAAGCAACGTCCATAAACAAAATTTTGGCACTCACGTTTCGTTCTATATGATAAAAGGCTTTGTCAAATAAATCCGTTAAACCTTCGTGGTTTAAGTTGTTTATGTAGGGATGAAATTTTTGTAAAAACTCTTTTTCTTCATCTGTACCTGATACGGCTGCAGGCAGGTGTTTCATTAAAATGCAGTTTCTAAATGTGTGTAAGGCATAAATTAAAAACTGCTTTTGCTTTTCTCTGCCAATACGGGCAAAATCATCCACCCAGGCCGATATTTTAAAGGCATCAAAACGCAGGCAGCAACGCATAAATGTTTGAAACAAAATAAAATTTTGTGTTGAGGCAATATTTTCATCTGCCAGCAAAAATGCCTCGCGTGGGTTTTGTTGGGCTAAGTCGGCAACCTGTTGGGCGTGCCCTTGCGATACATTAAATGTAGCAGCAAGTACAGCTGCAATTTCAGTAGAAGAAGGCAGGTTTACTTTTATTAACTGTGTACGAGAAATTATAGTGGGCAACAATCCATCAGCAGCACTTGATACCAAAAAGAAAAAAGTATCATCAGGCGGTTCCTCTAAAATTTTTAAAATTTTGTTAGCGGCATCGGTGTTCATTTTTTCAGGCATCCAAATAAGCATCACCTTGCCGCGCCCCTCGTAACTGGTATAACTTAGCTTGCGTATAATTTCGTTACTCTCATCTTTTGCAATAATGGGTTGTTTATTTTCAGCATCAAGCGCGTTAAACCAATCATTAAGGCTTAAGTAAGGGAAACCTAAAAAGGCTTCTCTAAACTCGGCAATTAAATGGTCGCTAAAACGCACATCCTTACTAAGCGCAATGGGGAACACCAAATTCAAATCAGGGTGAGCCAGTTTTTCTATTTTTACACAACTTGCACAAACACCACAACTATCAGTACTTGTTGGGTTTTGGCAAAGCAAATGTTGTGCAAAAGCTATGGCCAAAGGCAGTTGCGGCCCCCCCTCATTGCCTAAAAAAAGCAAGGCGTGTGCCACCCGTTTGGTGCTAACCATTTCAAGTAAACGCTTTTTTAAAGCTATAGGTGCGGCAACATGGGCAAATAACATGCGGCAAATATAATTTTAAATAAAATAGCGGTACTTTATTATATGTAAGAGATTCCAAAAAAAATTGGCATTTTTGTACCTATAATGTTAATAGCCGATTTAATAACCAAAGATATACCCGCCATTAAGGACTCGGATACCGTTGAGCAAGCGCTTCATTGGATGGAAGAGTTTAAAGTAACCCATTTACCTGTATTACACAATAAAAAACTGGCCGGGCTTGTTTCGGAAGCAGAATTGTTAGATGTAGCAAATGCAAAAAGTAAGATTACATCCAATCATTTTAATTATATAAAACCGCAAATTCATCAAACACAACACGCATTTGATGCCCTTCGTTTAATGTCGGGCATGCATCTTACGCTTATACCGGTGCTTGATGAAAAAGAAAACTATTTAGGCAACATCACACAAAAAAGTGTGTTGGATAGGTTGGCCGGCTTATCTGCCGTAATGGAGCAGGGTGGGATTATTGAGTTAGAATTAAATAAAAACGATTATTCGCTTACGCAAATTGCCGGCATTGTTGAAAGCAACGATGCAAAAATTTTGAGCTCGTATGTAACCTCCTTGCCCGATACTACCAAAATACTGGTAACTTTAAAAATTAACCGCGACGATTTAACTCGTGTTTTACAAACTTTTTATCGTTACAATTACGAAGTAAAGGCCTCTTATCACCAATCGGGTTACGAAGATGATTTGAAAAACAGGTTTAACGAGTTTATAAAATACCTCGATATATGATGACCGTTGCTTTTTACGCCCGTCCGGTAAAAGATAATGTACCCGATTATGTAAAAACACTTAATACCCGTTTAAATAAAGAAGGCATTCGGCTACTGGTTTTTCAGCCTTATTTTTTATTTTTAAAAAAAGAATTTGGTT
>DATFTU010000391.1:0-3664 GCA_035261565.1 Bacteroidia bacterium | reverse complement strand
AATTATAATTTAGAGAAAATGCGCCCGGCCGTAAGGTTGTTTATTGATTTAATCAGAAAAGACTCTAAAATTATAGTTGAAAACATGCAGCTAACCAACAGTGTTCGCATTAGTATTTTTAACCAACTCGAGTTTTGGCTTTTGTTAATTGGTTTAGCTCCTTATATTTATTTCTTTTATAGAATAATTGCTTTAATAGTACGAATGATTTTATGGGAAATATTTTCCTAATCCTTCTCTTTAATACAATATAATTTCTTTAAAGCAATTAGTAGTTTTATTTTCTAATAACTTATCTTCAATATACTCTATATTATCTGCATAGCAGCTAATATGCCACTTATTACCCACTCCTTCAATAAAATCTTTCGAAGTTTTAGAAGGGCAATTAATAGTTACATGATTACAAAAATTTTCAACCCCATTAACTATAACCCTCCACTCTTTAATTAAGTTATCCCCTTCTTTATAATTAGTGTTAAATCTTATTTTAATCTGCAACTTTTGTTTCATAGCTTAAAGATGTAAATAAATTAGTTATTTGGCACATTTTTTTTATATTTTTAGGGTGATATTTGTCTGTTATGATTATACAATTTTGCGGTATGTCGGGTGCCGGAAAAACAACACTTGCCGAGCATACAAAAAAAAACTTAGCAGCTTTAAGCATTTTAGTAGAAATTATAGACGCCGACGATTATAGAAAACACATTATTAAAGACTTAGGGTTTAGCAGAGCCGACCGGAGCGAAAATATCAGAAGATTGGCTTTTATAGCCGGCAAATTTTCTAACCACAATATAATCCCTATTATTTGTGCCATAAACCCGTATGACGATATTAGACAAGAAGTAAAAAGCAAATATGCTAATGTAAAAACTGTTTTTATAAATTGTGAAATTAAAGAACTAATTAAAAGAGATACCAAAGGTTTATACAAAAAAGCATTTTTACCGGAGGGGCATAAAGATAAAATACATAACCTTACAGGTGTTAATGATCCGTTTGAAATACCAAATAATCCGGACCTAATTATTGAAACAGATAAAGAGACAATTGAAAGTTCTGTTAATAAGCTTACTACATTTATACTAAATTTAAAGAGTAATTAATACGATGTACAGTAGCCAAAAACTACATTTTATTGTTGGTATAGGGCGGTCTGGTACAACTATATTAACCAAATTATTAAATAATCATTCGGATATACATTGTTTACCCGAAGCAAATTTTTTGGTTTTTTTTCTGGATAAATTTAAAGGTAAAACCACTTTTACAAATGATGAAATAAATAATTTATTTGAACAAATAAAATTATTTTCACTATCAAACCCTTGGGTGGGCTGGGAATTTGATATAAACCATACCCAACAATTAGTTATAAATTGGGTTAAAGAAAATAACGATGTAAATTATGAAAACCTATGCAAAATTATTTACCAGAATTTTAAAGTTATAGGTATTCCTAAAGAAAATGCAAAAATTTTACTGGATAAAAACCCTTCTTTCACATTATTTGTAGATAGGATAAGCAATACTTTTAGGGATGCGAAATTCATTTTTATAATAAGAGATTATAGGGCTAATATACTGTCAAGAAAACAAAGTATTTATCTCGAATCAGCTAATGTTGCTTACAACGCTTATAGATGGAAGTTATTCAATAAAAAGGTCGTCCGATTTCAAAAAAACAATAAAGACAAAATTTTTACAATTCGATACGAAGATTTAGTGAAAAATCCTGATGAGGAATTAAAAAAAATATGCCGTTTTCTTAATGTAAATGACGCTTATATGCTCACTTTGGGAAATGAACAATATAAAAACGTAAGTGAAAAAATAGCTGCATATGAAAAACATAAACATCGCTTTGAAAAAAAATATGCCGATCTTTCCAAATCTATAAACCAAGACAGGCTTGATTCATGGAAAACTGAGTTAAGCACAAAAGAAATTGAAATTTGCGATGCCATTTGCGGCAATTTTTCAAATAAATTTGGATACGCTACAGCTACAAAACTAACTACTTTTAAAAAATTAATAATACAAGTACCACAAATTATGTATTGCTTAAAGGCTTATATTAGTGTTTATAAAGAATTTATTATTTTTAAAATAAGTATACCTATTAAATTAAATAGATTACGTAAAGTGTATAAAAAACTTGGATTTACAGAATAACAATAAGTTACCGGAAATTGCATTTATTGTAGGGATGGGGCGGTCTGGAACAACTTTGCTGACTAATATATTAAACTCCCACAATAACTTAATTTCCACACCCGAAAATGAGTTTATGCTATTTACTTATAGCTCATTTCGGCATAAAAAATTTAATTCACTACCAACAATTCAATCTTTTATTACTATTTTTAATTATAACTTCAATAAAGAATCCAGCATTTGGAAACCACTCCCTAAATTAAAACAAGATATTATTACCCTAAATAATAAAAACTTCGGTAACGTCTGCAAATCTGTTTACGTTAATTACCCCTTTATAAAAGACAAGCAAAATATTACATGCATTATTGATAAAAACCCTATTTACTCTTTATACATAAATAAACTTAACAAAGTATTTCCTTCGGCAAAATATATAGTACTTGTAAGGGATTTTAGAGATAATATTTTATCAAGAAAAACTCATGCCAAATCAAAAAGTTCGATTTTCGATTTAGCTAATTCATGGAATTTTTATTACGAGAAAATATTTTCTGATTTAAAAAAAAATAAACTTAACTATCATCTTATTCGTTACGAAGACTTAGTATCTCATCCAAAAGAAACACTTACCACTTTATGTCAGTTTTTGGAAATAGACTATTCAAATACGATGTTAGGTTTTCAAGGTTTATCTACCGAAATGATGCAGCACGTAAAATTAAATGAAGGCCAACAGGCTTATAAAGAAATTACTCAAATGCATGCTAATTTAAAAAATCAAATTAACGCAACACGCGTTCGGGCCTACGAACAAGAGTTAAGCACTAATGAAATAACTATATCTAATTACATTTGTAACAAATTAGGGAAAGAATTTAATTATATAGCAAAAGGGCCAACAGAAGTAGAATTGGCGTGGCGCTTGCATAAAATGTTTTCTCAATTAAAAATAAAAATTTATTATTTGTGGCGATCCATATATTATTCTTTACCAATTTCAATACGGTTATTGTTTTTAAATAAAAAAACTACTTCATAAATAAAGCCGTTATGTTCATTAAGCATGCCCTGCTCCATTTAGGTAAATGTTTTATAAAATAAAAGTTCTGAAATTTATGCTGCCACCAAAGAGTAGCATTAACTTTTGCACAAATGCCGGCCTGCTCACTTAAAAACTCTTCCCGTAAAATGTCTATAATTAAAATCCATCGCTCTTCACCTGTATTATTCCATACTTCATGATTATGAGCATCGCAAAAGGCAATTAATTGCCCATTTTTCCAGCTCACATTTTGGGTGCCAACCCGCATGCCAATATCAGGAAGTTGTCCGTTGCATTTTAATGTAAAATGACACCGGTACATGACATTACTATCGCCAAAGTGCGGTTTTATTTTTGTATGAGGTTTTAAAATAGAAAAAGTGGCAGAAACACAGCCCGGTATTTTATTTAAAATATCAATAGTTTCGGGGCATTTAGCACAATTTTCTTCATATT
>DATFTU010000390.1:0-6009 GCA_035261565.1 Bacteroidia bacterium | reverse complement strand
TTTTTGTGCAAATAAATCTTCAGCATCAATAACTTCATGTTCAACAATATCCTGTTTTAATTCTTCTTCTTGTGGGGTGCGTTCGGCTTCAATAAAACCTTGCACAGCACTTAATAACTCCTCCACGTTTTCAACCCGACTAATTTCTTCGGGTGTTTTTTCTTTATTTAAATCGCGTAGAATGCCTGTGCTGTTTATTATTTGGTTAGCTGTTTCGTACGCATCTTGCTGCAGAGCCATGTGCCCAAAACTTTTTATCATGGCAGCAAAATCACGCAGCTTGGTGGCTGTGCCTGCGTTTATATCGGGGTTAAAATCTTGCAGGTTATCAATAACTGTAAACATACTAACATCGTTATCGGCTGCTAAAACCGATATTTTATCGATAGTAGTTTGCCCAATGCCACGTGCGGGGTAATTAATTACACGGCGCATGGCCTCATTATCATTTGGGTTAATGGTCAAACGAAAATAAGAAAGTACATCCTTAATCTCTTTGCGCTGGTAAAACGAAACGCCTCCATAAATTCTATAAGGCAAATTACGCTTGCGGAAACCCTCCTCAAACGCACGCGATTGCGCATTGGTGCGGTATAATATAGCAAATGCAGCATGTGGCAATTGCATATTCATTTTTGTATTGAAAATAGAATTGGCAACCTTGTAGCCTTCCTCCATATCAGAAGCCGAACTCATTACCTGTATTTTTTCGCCTTCGGCATTGCCTGTCCAAACATTTTTATCAAACTGCTCGGTATTGTTTTTTATAATTGAGTTAGCAGCGTTTACAATGTTTTTGGTTGAGCGATAATTCTGTTCTAAGAACAGCTTTTTTACATCGGGATAATCTTTTTCAAAATTTAAAATATTTTGAATGTTAGCTCCGCGAAACGAATAAATGCTTTGTGCATCATCGCCCACCACACACAAGTTTTCAAATCTGGCGGCAAGTTGTTTTACAATTACGTATTGCGAGAAGTTGGTATCCTGGTACTCATCCACCAAAATATATTTAAACTTATCCTGGTACTTAACCAACACATCGGGGAAATCGCGTAATAAAATGTTGGTATTAAAAAGCAAATCATCAAAATCCATAGCTCCGGCACGGAACAAACGTTTTTGGTATGCATCGTAAATCTCGCCCAACATAGGTTTTTGCGATGCCCTGTCATCAGCCATCGTAGTTGGGTTAGCCAAATATTGCTTGCAGGTAATCAGGTTATTTTTTGCCGATGATATTCTGTTTAGCACCAAGGATGGTTTGTAAATCTTATCATCAAGATTATATGTTTTTAATATTTCTTTAATCAGGCTTTTGCTATCATCGGTATCATAAATGGTAAAGTTTTTTGGGTAACCCAGTTTCTCGGCTTCAAAGCGCAGTATTTTGGCAAATACGCTATGGAAAGTTCCCATCCATAAAGCTTTGGCATCTGAGTTGCCAATAAGCTTGCCAATACGCTCTTTCATTTCGCGTGCGGCTTTGTTGGTAAAGGTTAAGGCCAGTATATTAAAGGGGCTAATTCCTTTTTCAATAATGTGTGCAATGCGGTAGGTTAGTACACGCGTTTTGCCCGAACCTGCTCCGGCAATAATCATTAAAGGGCCTTCGGTATGTTCGGCAGCTTCGCGCTGTATGGGGTTTAACTCGTCTAAAAAATGCTGGCTCACGCTTCTAAATAATTTGCTTAAAATTACGACTGATACAGGGCAAAACCCAAAAAAGTTTTCAGCAATATTTTACATAACTATAGCAAACTCAAATGCAATATTGCGGGTTGCCTTCAAGGATTTCCTGTTCAAGTTTAGGTGCCTCGCCAACCTTCCATAAGTTTGTACGATGAACGACACGATAAGTCAACGGGCCGCCATTAGGCTGCTCACTACGTTCAAACGGAATTGGTATACCCACAAACTCCACCGAAAGGTTATCAGCAGTGGCTGTTACCAAAGCGTAGCCATGGCCACCTTGATCGAGGAATGACATATGCGGCGCCACTTCGGGATTACGCACAGCACGAGCCTGCTTCATATCTTCAGTCTCTTTTAACTTTAGAGTAGAAAGTACGCCATGCAATCCGGTAACATTCATAGAAGGAATTATTGTGCCATCAGCCTTATCAACCAGGTGCAGCACACGTTTTGGATGGTCTTTCTTCATAGTTACTTCCAGTACTTCAAAAAGAGTCTGCTGCGATATGGAACCGGTAATGAATTCTACACCCAGTGGTTCATATTTCTTTGGCGGCAGCGCCTTCGATGTTAAACCGGCATAAAACCCATGACGGTCGCCTCCAACAACACAAAAACCTGTAATTTTCTGATCGCGTATAAAATCAAATATCTCGTCTTTATCACGGATGAATCGATTATCTATTATCGCATACCCGACATCTTTAGGCCACTTACTGCCTAATTCGCCAGGCAAATTTTGATAATCGCTGCGCACTTCCATCGTACCAAAAGTGTGTCCCCATATTTTCCAGCGAGCTTTAGATGCCCCAAGCTGTTCTAAAAACCAACGTTTTTGATTTTTACCCAGAAAAGTTTGGGCATGAACATTTTTTGTAGGGTTAGGAAGGTCCTTGCCATTAAAACGAATGGTATCTGGCGGATTGTCGTTATTATAGTGACGGCCATAATCCATAATTTCAAAAGGCACTTGAGGGAAAACCCTTGGGTACTCAGGTACATTAAAATCATCACTCGACATATCAGGTGAACGGAACGACCAATTGTCGGTCAGCAGCAAATCAACATTCTTGCCCCAACGCAGTACACGCTGAATTTTCAGGCTATTAATCGCCAGCAGGTTATTAGGTTCTTCCGAAAGTCCATCTTCGTTAAACTGCTCCATAGGTGTATCTACTACTACAGGAGCCTTAAATTGGTCGAGTTTGGGGTTGCCAGGCTGTTGCACCATTGCAGGAATAAACTCCCACCAAGCCTGATTGGCAAATACTTTTTGGTTTTGTGCAGGAGCGTTGTAACCACCACCTGCCACATACTGACTTTGGTATCCTGCCCAGGCAAATTCGTGATTATCCCAAACACAAACAAATGGCCAACGGGCCCGGGCATCTTGTAAATCGGGATCCTCAAGATACGCACGGTAAAGTGTACGATAATCCTCCAGGGTAACGGGCAGATGAAAATTGCTAACCTTTCGGCCTTGCGGGAACTTATACAAATTTCTGATACGACGACCACGGTTTCCGTTAGGATTATCTTCTGCATACCAGGTAACTTCATAAATAAAATCGCCCAGATGCAATACAAAATTAAGTTGTTGATTTTTAGAACGTGCCTCATCTTCAAAAATCATCTTACGGTAAGCATTCATGGCGCCTTCGTTAGGGCATTGACAACTTACAAAAGTAAAACGAACGGGTGTATCCGAATCGTCGTTGGGTGCAGTAATAGTACGGCCAACTCGACTGGCAAAACCATGCTCATCAATAAAACGATACCAATACTCGTGGTTGGGTTTGAGATCTGTAGCAACGAAACGACATGTCCAGTCTGAATCGGCACCGATATCTGCAGTACCCCCTGCCAGTATTTTTTTAAATTCAGGAGTTGTTGAAATTTCAACAACCAACTTTTTAGCAATACTATCTGCTACGGGCGGGCGTCTTGTCCACAAAATTACACTGTTGGCTGTAGGGTCGCCAGATGCCACACCCTGTGGAAAGAGGTCACGGCGCTCAATAGCAAATGTAGAAAGTTTGTTTGCCCAACCTTTTTTTGTTGTTATGGCAAAGCCAATAAATAAAGAGGTTTGTAAGAATTTGCGGCGGCTTAAATTCATGTGATTTTTGTTTATACTGTTTTTTTATTAAGAATAAAGAGCATGCTTTATTTTTATTTCGTTACGTTTAAAATTACAACCGGGGCAACTAAAACCCAAGAAGCTTACAAATTTATTTTACCATTCAGTGTGTCATTTCGACCGTAGGGAGAAATATTTGTTTGTAAGCATCCCAAATAAAGATTTCTCAGTCGTGCTCTTTTTCGAAATGATAAAAACATTACTTTTATATTTCTACGAACAAAAAAAACAGGACTATGAGAAAAATAATTTCGTTTATGCACATATCGCTTGATGGATTTGTGGCAGGACCTAATGGAGAAATGAACTGGATTACCGTTAACGAAGAAATTTTTGATTATGTGGGTAAACGCATAAGCGAAACCGATACGGCATTATACGGGCGAAAAACGTATGACATGATGGAAGCCTACTGGCCTACCGCAGGAGATAAACCCAATGCAAGTAAGCACGATATTGAACACTCAAAGTGGTACAAAAAAGCACACAAAATTGTTCTATCAAAAACCCTGAAGGGTAAGGATTTACCTAATACAGCCATTATTAGCGATAACCTTGCAGAAAAAATACTTGAACTAAAAAAACAACCTGGTAGCGAGATTTTGCTTTTTGGCAGTCCAACAGCTACACACGCACTTATTGAGCAGAATTTAATTGATGGTTACTGGCTGTTTGTTAACCCTATTATTTTAGGGCAAGGCATACTCTTGTTTAAGGGCATTAAAGAAAAAACAAAACTAAAACTGCTAAATACCAAGCAATTTACCTATGGAGTAACTGAGTTAAATTATATAGCAGACCAACCATAACATGAGTGTTAAAGAACAAATTAAAAAATACATAGCGAGTTTGCCTGAGGCAAAACAAAATGATATGCAGGCCTTGCACAAGCTTGTGCTTAAAATATCGCCTAAATGTAAATTATGGTTTGCCGACGGTAAAAATGAGGAAGGTAAAACGGTTTCTAACCCCAATATAGGTTATGGTTTTTACACCATACAATATGCTAACGGCACAAGCAAAGAGTTTTTTAAAATTGGTTTAAGTGCCAATACAAGTGGCATATCGGTTTACATAATGGGCATAAAAGATAAAACCTATTTAGCCAAAACCTATGGCAAAAATTTAGGCAAGGCCAGTGTAACCGGCTATTGTATTAAATTTAAAGCCCTAAAGGATATAAACCTTGATGTGCTTGAAGAGGCCATACAAGAAAGGCTTGAGGATTAAGAATTAATAATTCCTCCGGGTCTGTTTTTTTAGAAAACACTATACAAAGGCACAGAAATCCATTTCAAAATAGATTTCTCAGTTATTCTTCCTTCGAAATGACAAGGCTTGAGATTGCTTCGTTACGGCCTAAATGACAACCCTGCAAGAAATACTACTTTAAAAACTGCACTACTTTACGCAATGGCTTTAAGGTTAGCGTAAAAAAGTATGGTTTTATATCGTTCAACTTCCAGGCCATGCGGTCTTCGTTATTGGCCTTTACACGGTTTTTAACCGATGCATTACTTTGCCCGCCAACCCGCATTTTTATAATGAATTTTTGTAGATACGCAGCTTTGATTTTATGTCGGTATAATAAGCGCAACATAATTTCATAGTCGGCTGATGTGCGCAAGGTAAGATTAAATGCGCCATACTTTTGGTATATTTCTCGCTTTACAAAAAAAGTGGGGTGTGGCGGCATCCAGCCCCATAAAAAGTTAGTCATTTTATATTCGCCCGACCGCCAAGTGCGCATAATTTTATCGGTGTTGTCTTTATCTATATAATACAAATCGGCATATACGGCATCGGCTTTGTTGGCGGCAAATGTTTCGGCAATTTTGCTTACAACGGTGTTATCTATATAAAAATCATCGGCGTGTAATATGCCAATAATATCACCTGTTGCTAAAGCAATGCCTTTATTAAGGGCGTGATACAAACCATCATCTTTTTCGGATACGAAGGTGGAAATTCTATCTTTATATTTTTCGATAATGGTAACGGTGTTATCTTTCGATTTACCATCTACAATTACATATTCTATATTGGGGTAATCTTGAGCCAAAACCGTTTGTATGGTTTGCTCAAGCGTTTGGGCGCTATTGTAAGTAACCGTTATAATGGAAATTTTTTCCACCTATGGCCCTTAGTTTTTTAGGGCAGTTAAAAAATTAGCT
>DATFTU010000389.1:0-3041 GCA_035261565.1 Bacteroidia bacterium | reverse complement strand
TATATGTGCGTGCAGCGTGCCCGGCTAAATAACCGCGTATAACCATCTCTACTTTAAAGGGCGTACACATTTTACCTACGGTTACAACCGCATCGGGGTTAGCCAACATCCAGTTTGGTACAATATCAGCCGTAGCTTTTAAAAATTTTGATGCCACCTGGTTAAGCACTTGCCCTTTATAGGGTATGCCTTTGGGTAATACTACATCAAAAGCGCTTATGCGGTCAGATGCCACCATAACCAGGTACTTGTTATTAATGGTGTATACATCTCTTACCTTGCCTTTGTAAAACGATGTTTGATTTTTAAATTTAAAATTGGTTTCGGTTAGTGCGTTCATGAGTTTTTGTGTTACTATTTTCATACTTAATGTTGCAAATGTATATCCGTATAATGACTTGTTTTT
Organism: Bacteroidia bacterium; assembly: GCA_035261565.1. GTDB lineage: Bacteria > Bacteroidota > Bacteroidia > B-17B0 > Aurantibacillaceae > PALSA-968. Next base: position 2,635 of record DATFTU010000389.1, on the reverse strand, counting down.
AATACAGGTGCCTGTACAGGTTCTGAAGAGTCCCAATAATAACCATTGATTCCTGAAATGTCTGGTGAGTACCAATAACTACGAGCTGCTTTCCCTTTTATATAGAAATGCCCAGAAGCATCAGTAGTAGAAGTTCCAATAGTAAATGGGTTATTGCACGCTGCCGAATGATCTGGATCTTGGTCGCAACCATTTAAAGTCATGGTAATTCCTTTAGCTGGGTTTCCAATACTATCATACACATGCCCTTCCCAAGTAACATCTTCAAATAATTTTTGTTTTCCGCAGGTTGTATTAAAAAAAACAATTCCTAAAAGAATCGCAACGCTAAAAAACTTTTTAAATGTTTTCATTTTATCAATTCAAGGCAATTTACCATTTTACTTTTTCTCTCCATCATAACGGGCAATAATTTCTTTTACCAATTTATGACGAATTATATCTTCTGATTGTAAATAAATAAAATCTATGCCTTTTATTTTTTCTAATAACTGAATAGACTCTAATAGCCCCGATGATTGGTTTCTTGGTAAATCAACTTGTGTGGTATCGCCCGTAATAATAAACTTAGCATTACTGCCCATACGGGTTAAAAACATTTTCATCTGGCTTTTGGTGGTATTTTGTGCTTCATCTAAAATCACAAAAGCATTATCAAGGGTACGTCCACGCATAAAGGCAAGCGGCGCAATTTGTATAACCTGACTTTCAATATATTGATTTAATTTATCAGGAGGCAACATATCGTATAATGCATCGTACAGCGGTTGTAAGTAAGGGTCTAACTTCTCTTTTAAATCACCGGGTAAAAAGCCCAAATTTTCACCGGCCTCCACAGCCGGACGTGTAAGTATAATACGCTTTACTTCTTTGTTTTTTAAAGCCCTTACGGCAAGTGCCACGGCGGTGTATGTTTTACCGCTTCCTGCCGGGCCAATGGCAAACATCATATCATTTTTCAGGATAGATTTTACCATTAGTTTTTGGTTTTCGGTACGGGCTTTTATAGCGTTGCCGGTAACACCAAACAAAATAATATCGCTGCCATTATCAATACTTTTTTCAAGCAGGTTGTCGCCCGTTTGCCCCAATAGCCTGTCAATAGAGGCTTCGGTTAATGTGCCTGCTTTATGATAATGGTCTGATAATAATTTTAGTTTTTTTTCGAAACGCAAAATTTCAGAATCATCGCCCATTAACTTCATTTCAAAACCACGCGCCACAATACGTAATTTTGGGAAATATTTTTTAATAGCGTTTAGCTTAACGTCGTTTACCCCGTATAATTCAACGGGTTCAAAGGCATCTATATTTACAGTTTTTTCGCTCAAAATAAATCGGTATATTTTATTCAACACAAAATTATATATTACTTTTACAGCACTAGTTATATTTTACTAACAAGATAAGCAATGCCGCTCATAACTATCACCAGCGATTTAGGCATCAAAGACAATTATGTGGCTTTGGTAAAGGCTGGCGTTTTATCAAGTATTGAAGGGGCAAGTATTATTGATATAAGCCACGATATTGAAAAATTTAACCTTACCAATGCGGCTTATATTTTTGGCAATGCGTATAATTTTTTTCCTGCAGGTACCGTTCATTTAGTGGGTGTTAAAAGCCAACAACCTGCAAAACGTTTATTATATATAGAAATTGATAACCAAAAAATTATTTGCCTGGATAATGGCTTTATTACCCTATTGCCTGATATACACAGGGCAAAGATTTTTTATTTTGAAGGGAAAGAGTTTGAAGCAGGTTTATTCTTTTTAAAAGACGCCATGGTAAAGGCTTTGCAAGCTATACTAACTAACCCCGAAGCGGTAAAACCTTGTACTGATTTTGTGCAACTTATGCAGTTTCAGCCAACGGTTACTCCTCAATCAATTATAGGGCGCTGCTTGCATATTGATGATTTTGGTAACGTGGTAACCAATATTACCAAAATATTTTTTGAAGCCGAGAGTGCCGGGCGTAAATTCAGCATTAACCTGCCGGGCGTTGAAATTGATAGAATAGTTAACGATTATGATGATGTAAGTGCCAACACAGCGCTTGCCTTGTTTAATACCTTTGGGTATTTAGAAATTGCCATTAATCGTGAAAAAGCAAGCAAATTACTATTCCCAAAAAGTATGCACACCAATACCGATTTCAATATATCTATACAATTTGAAGATTAAATTATGATAATACGTATTGTAAAATTAAGTTTTGCCCCTGATAAAGTAGAGACGTTTTTAGCTCTCTTTAATAAATACGAAGAAAAAATTGCAAGTGTTGAAGGCTGTGTGCAATTAGAATTATTGAATGATATACACACGCCCAACGTTTACTTTACATACAGCTATTGGCAAGAGGAGGCCTTTTTAGAGGCTTACCGCGATTCGGATTTATTTAATGATGTTTGGCAACAAACCAAAGTACTTTTTAACGACAAGCCACAGGCCTGGAGTGTAAAAAGAGTTTAGTTAATAAACGTTTTAGCTTTAGCTATGGCAGCCTGCAAACCTTCTGGTTTACTGCCACCTGCTTGTGCATAAAACAATTGCCCGCCACCGCCGCCATTAATTTCTTTAGCCACTTCGCGCACAATTTTACCGGCATCCAGGTTTTTATCCTTCACTAA
>DATFTU010000388.1:0-2414 GCA_035261565.1 Bacteroidia bacterium | reverse complement strand
TACAAAAACAAATTGCAAGCCCCCTGATTTATAAAAAAACTTTGCAATGCCGTCTTTGTTTCCATTTTCATCAAAAGTGTGTATGCCTTCTAAAGCGCCACTATCATAATACGTTCTCCATTCTCCGCTTGGCAGCCCATTTTTACCTGTCCATAAAAAATAGTTGTAGTAAAACATATAATAAGTAGTAAAAAGGCTTTCATAAGTGTAACTAATATACAAAACTATTTTGTGTATATTTATAAATATGAAAAACCCCCTTGCCATACTATGTATACTATTTTATGGTTTGCAGGCACATGCCCAAACCGATACAACAAACCACGCTATATACGTACCCATAAAAGAAGGCCCTTATAAAGAGTATTACGAATCGGGCAAATTAAAAGTTGAAGGCTATTATAAACTGGTAGATAGTATTGAGTGTATAAATTGTTACGATGTTACCTGGGGTAAACTAAAAACCAAAATAGACAGTGGCTTTATGCGCACCGGCATATGGAAAGAGTATTACGAAGATGGCACCCTAAAAGCAACCGGCGGTTACAAAGGCATACATATAATTAATACAATTACTTTCGCTAAGCCCGACCCGCACCCGGTTATGGGGCGTGGTGTGTTTCAGCCCGGAGATTATAGAGAAGAATATTTAAAAGATGATTATTGGCAATACTACAACCCCAAAGGCGAATTTATAAAAGAAGAATTTTATTACCGCGGCATGCTAACCAACCAGGCTATTTTTGAGCGTTAGTAACTGTTAACGCTTCCCATCATAATAATAACTCATTATCAGGCGCTCCAGTTTTTCGTAAACCTCGTTGGGTAAGCGGCAAACACTATCAGCCTCTTTATTAAACCTAAGCATAACAGGCCTGCGGCCTATTAAAACGTACTGAAACAATTTTAGTTTACGCGTTTCAAAAAATGCGGCATGCTCCTTTTCAATAATTTCCAGCTCGTGTAGTAAGTTTTGCATCATAACAAATGTAAGGCAAATTTACGTTTGTGCAATATATGCCGTAATTAATTTTTTAATAAAGTGGCTTCTTTGCCGTATGGCAAAAAAGAGCTCATACGAAAAAGCATCTAAAGAAATAGGCGAAAAGCTAAAAGCACTGCGTATTTCCAAAAAATATACCAGCTACGAAAACTTTGCCCTGGAAAATAATATAGACCGTAAACAATATTGGCGAATTGAAAATGGCCATAATCTAACACTAAAGTCATTAATTAAAATTTTAGACATTCATAAAATAACTTTAAAAGAGTTTTTCAGCAAACACTTTGATAATTAGTAATTCCCTCCCCTCCCTAAAAAAAGAAGAGTATTATTAGGGTGTAATAATTAATGAAACCATTTACGAGCATTAAGGTTTTATATCATAATTGTAATAAAGTTTACGTTTGGTATATGCAAAAATCTTACATGTGTAAGTTTTTTTTATTATTCGTAAAATTAATTTTAGGTGTAATCTTACATAAAGTGTATGCGGGTTTCATTAGCTTTTGATGTAAGGTTTTCTAACAAAGTGTAATTTTCTATTGGGTAAATGCAAAAAATAAAACATCAAAATGTTGTTTATGTCAAATACATCTATATATTTGATTAACTATAAACCAATAAAAATTGAATACCATGGCATGTTTAGATGTACAATCAGTAAACGAAAAAATTTGTTGCATTCAAAATCTTGAAGAAGCTGCTTTAGAAAAAGAAGCCGCCGCAATAGCAAAAGACTTAAAAACCTATATTCAAAATAATTTTATGTTGGATGTGTTTCAGCAAAAATTGCTTGACAGAACATCGGCCGATGATTTTAAAGAATATGGCTCTATTATATCAAATGCTTTTTTAAACAGAAATTATATTACAGCCGAGCCATCTGAAAGGGCTGTTAAATGCCCTAAAATAAAAATCACGTTAAGTGTAGAAATAGGATAGAGCCAATGAAAAGATGGATATTTTCAATATCGGTCTTTTTGTGCTTTCTTTTTTATTCTTGCAAAACTTTAAAATCGGCGGCAACTCTTTCAAGTGCTAATGTGGGTCCCTTAAATGGGCCTGCTAAAATTAGCTTTGCTCAGGATATTTCGCTTATTATTTTAAATGTAAAAATAAAAGGACATCCATATAGGTTTATTTTTGATACAGGTGCAGGTGCCACACTTGTATCAAAAGAAATCTCCGATGCTTTAGGACTTAAAACCGTAGGAGAAATACAAGTGGAAGCTGGTAATAATGTTACCAAAGCGGTTTCCGTTTCCGTAATAGATACTTTGCACCTCGATGGTTTTTATTATACCAACGTGGGTGTGCTGGTAAATGATATTAAGCAAATTCCTGAAATGGCTTGCATACACGTTGATGGTGTGCTGGGCATTAACGCTATTAAACTTATTAATTGGCAAAT
>DATFTU010000387.1:0-9272 GCA_035261565.1 Bacteroidia bacterium | reverse complement strand
CAGAATTCACTGAACGTCTTGAACGCATGCGCTCAGACATTCGTAAACAAACTCAACAAGAATCTAATCTTACCATTAAAACAAAGGATAAACTTATCACTGATTTAAAAGAACAAATTACAAAAATCAGACAGAAGTTAGATAATTCATCTCAGCAAATGGTGGGAGAAATTCAAGAGCTGGAGCTGGAAACTATTCTTGCTTCCACATTTCCCACAGACAAAGTTTGTCCCGTGCCGAAGGGAATTAATGGAGCAGATTGCCAGCTTGATATTTGTTCTAGCTCTGGAGATAAATTTGGCTCTGTTTTATTTGAAAGCAAAAGAGTACAAAACTTCTCCGAAAAATGGATTGATAAATTAAGAGAAGATAATCTTCGAGCCAAGTGTGACGCAATGGTACTGGTGGTTTCAGTTATGCCCAAAGGCGTTACGGAAAAGATTATTGTGAAAGATGGCCTGTATATAATTCAGTTTGATGAACAGACAATTAAACAAACGGTTTTAATTCTTAGATACGGCATAATTAAAGCTTGTCAAATAATACAAGCACATAGTTATGGCGATACAGATGCCAATAAAATATTCGAATACCTTACCAGTAATGAATTCAAGAATCAATTTGAAAGAATTCTAAAGGGCTACAAAGAGCTAGAAGATTCATTCCAAAAAGAACGTAAGCAATTTACTGCTCTGATGAAAATCAAAGAGCAACATCTTCAAGAGATGCTTACAAATACCCTTGAATTCTACGGAAACATCAAAGGAATTGCAGGAGCAGCAATCCCTGAATTACCAACGCTTTCGTACCGCAAGGCTGGGTAAATAAAAAATCTTAACGGAAAACCAAGCAAGCGAATCGCAAGATTCTTGGAATGACTTTGTTTGATTGGTTGAGTGCCATCTGTAAAACACAGATGCAACTGATTAAAATAATTCATTCTAAAAGAGATGAAGGAAGGCAAAGTGTGGTGCTTTTCTTCATCTCCCTTGTGCGGTTTCGATAAAGAATATTTAATTAATAAAACAAAATATTATGAAAACACCAAGCAAGAAAACAGACAATCAATTATACAATCTCTTCAAAGAACTATTTAGCAATGAAGATGAAATTAACCAAGCAGTAAAAGATGCTAAGATTACTTTTTCGATGTTGCAACAGGATGCGGTTTACAGAGAACGATTTTTAAGCGATGAGCCATGAGTTACAAAAAACTAAAAAGAATGAGTTTCGATGAGGCAATTGACAGAGCATATTTTGATTATTTGTTTTGTCAGGGAATGTATGTTGAGTATTATGCAGCAGGTGGTGAGTTTCGTCCGACAGATACTCCAAATAGAAATGCATGCCAAGTTCCCAACGGCACCTGGTGCGGACTCTTATATAAACACATTACTAAACATTATTACAACTAAAAAATAAAACAAAATGAAAACACAAAAATTATATAACGAAAGGCTTCTTAAATATGCCCAGGCGCTTGAGGCTACAACAAGTCGTAATCCAGAACATGGATTAATAGGAAAAGTAAACATTGTTGACATTGCCAATAACATTCACTTTCACTTCCATTTATTGTATCAAGAATTTCTATTTGAAATACTGCCTGAAATTTTTTCAGAATGGGGCTTCAATGGGAAGTTTGGAAACCCACTCCCTCAAGGAGAAGATGAGAACGAAAGTACTGTTGCAGCAGTCATTAATTTCTTTGACCTCAATTCTGATGAACTATGTTTTCTGTTTGATGTAGAGGGATTTCAACTGGAGCAATTTGGTGGAGAGGTTTTAAATTTTGAATCTGATGAGTCAGCTTATGCACGAAACATACGTGCGTTGATTAAATATAGAGAAGAAAGAGTTTCGGAAAACTTAACTCGTTCATAATCAATTTTCTTTTTTTTGCTTTTTATGAACTATAATATAGGGTGAAATGTCTTGTCATTAAAGGCATATAGACAATATAGTTATAGGTCAGTTTCGAGAAAAAAAAGAAAGAAAATCAAAAATAAATAAAAATTAATTTGAAACTAATAGATGCATTCATGCGTAAAAACAAGCAGAAAATAAAACATATAATTGGAACAGGTGTTATCTCTTTTAAAAAATAATCTTTTGAATATCAATTCAAAAATACCTCGACTTTGTTTCTGCTCGGCTCCTAACCCTGAAAGGGAAGGAATGTGTTTGTTTTTTTATAAAGAGAATAACAAAAGTGTTAGGCAGATTACGACATATAAAACGTATCATAAATCCTCATGGAGGGATTTTATTCTGTATGGATGAAATTCGCAAGATGGGGGTGCCTAAACTATTGGATAAAAAACTGGGTAAAAGAGTTAAGCAAGCAAAATACAAACATAGTGATATAATACTTTCATGGATTTATAGTATGCTTTGTGAAAGCGAAAGATTAGAAGACACAAAATATCTTAAGGAATATTTCGAAGACATTCCTAATACCAAACATCCGTCTCCTGATAGAATTGCAGGAATCTTCAAGTCATTTGCTACTGAAACCGATAAGTTTAAAAACAAAAATATCAAACATGAATTCAATATTAATATTCCCATGAATGGATTGATGCTTGATACTGCTTTACATTTAAAAGAATTAAATACAACAACTGAATATGTTATGGATTATGATGATGTGCCAATCGAATGTGAGAAATTTGATGCTAAGTACACTTATAAAAAATTTGATGGCTATCTGCCAGGAGCAGCTTTCATTGGAGAAACTACTGTTTATGTAGAGGGAAGAGGAGGTAATTCTACTCCAGGATATAAAATAGACGAAACAGTTGGCAGAGCTTTGGCATTGCAGGAATCCAAAAACATAAAAGTAAAAAGGTTTCGTAGTGATGCGGCTGGTTATACATATAAGATAACACATCTAATGGATGATAAAGGGATTGAATTTTTTATTCGTGCAGATAATAGTGAAAAGGCTTACTCAGAAGTGCTTGATAATGGCAAGTGGAGAGAAGTAAAATTAGGAACAAGAACGTTTGAAGTTACTTCAGCTTCCTATGAATTTTTTGGAAGAACTTTTAGACTGGTAGCTTCAAGAGGCTTTGATGACATAAAAAACTATCATAATAAATATACAGAAGATAACAAGACATATAGACTTATAATGACCAATAACTGGGATATGAGTGAAGAAGATGTAATTCACTTTTATAACCAGCGTGGTAAGATTGAGAATAATTTTAGGGAATTGCTAAATGACTGGAATTGGAAAAGAGTACCCTTCTCATACTTAAATCAGAATGTTGTCTTTATGATTATGGGTGCAATTGGGCGAATTATTTATAAGCACCTCCTAAGAAAATTTAGCAGGAAACTTAAGTTTATTCAACCAAATATGCTACTAAAAGCATTTAGGTTTTGCTTTATTGCCGTTTCTCTCGAATGGATAATAGAAGGGGATGAAAAAATACCCGTTTTAAGCTCAGTATTACGAGACTACTCACTTTTGCTTAGCAGACCACCTACTTAGTAATCGCTGGATTGAAAAACTTCCATATTTCAATTCCATAATAAACGGCTGCAATCGCAGTTGCAAATGCAAGCACTATTGTAAGAAGTAAATTCGTTTTAGAAATTCTGCGCACTTCTTCCCTTAATCGGGTTTCTATATTATTTTTATAATCTCTATTAATTTTTTCTTGAAAATACCCTCCATTTTGGATAAATGTTTTCCCATCAAAGTTTATCCAATATGTTTGATTGACTGGATTATAATTGACATATTTATCTCTTAATAATTTATCCATTACAAGAGTAATAGCCCTATCATCTAATCTAATTTTAAGCCCCTTTTGTATTTGAGCATCTCCTAAAGGCACCATATCGACCATTTCCCCGTTACCTTTATTCACTTTATCATTATCCAAATATAATAAAACGGCATCTAATTTCTGATTTGCTGTGATTTCCATACCCAAATGTATTGTAAAAGGAGTGAAAAAGGGACAAAATAGCCAATTTTACTCCTTTTAAGACTCCTCAAAACTGCTTAAAAGTGAAATTATTGCCCTTCTTGAGACCTGCGGATTTTAGATTTTAGTTAAAATTTGCTTTTGGTATTAAAATAATATACCTTGCATCTCATTCTGTCTTTTAAAGAATAGTAAAAATGAAAAAAACAATATTTACCTTTTGTTCAATTGCAGCTGTTTGCTGTGCCATATTTTTTGCTTGTGCAAAAGATGACAATAGCATTACGCATGTAACGTATGCCAGCCAAACATCCTCGAACGGAACAGGCGGAAACCCAAATCCAAACGGGCTTCCTGCTACATCAGGTACTGGCGTAACTACCGCCACTACAGGCACAACTACCGGGTCAACTACCAGCACTCCTCCGGGCGGCTCAGGGTCTTTTACAGCTAATAGCACCAACTATACACTAACTATGAATTGTGCTTTAAACGGTGGCGCGTATTTTGTTACCGGTACATCGGGCACTACACAACTTGAAGTTGCTTTTTCTTCTCAACCAACTACTTCTGGTACATATATTGCAAGTCAATTTCCTTCAGGAACTACCAATTGTCAAGTACAAGTGGTTATCGGCGGAACTCAATATTTTGGAACGGGTACAGGCAACGTAACTGTAACTGTTACAGGTGGTGTTGTTTCTGTTTCGTTTACTAACCTTGTTGTGTCAACCAGTGGCGGAACTAATTTAACCATTACAGGCAGTATGGGCTGTTAGTAGTTAAACTAAAAAAATTAAAACCGCCCTCTTTCAGAAGGCGGTTTTTTTATTTAGTAACATCCCGTAATTCTTCTAATTTTGCTTCCCTTTTAAATAATTATGAAAAGAACTAAAATAAACGCCATTTTATCGGCAGATAAGTATGATTACCAAGCCTGCGTAAAAGGTTGGGTACGTACATTTCGCAACAACCAGTTTATTGCGCTTAACGATGGGTCAACCATACATAATTTACAATTAGTGGTTGATTTTACCAATACACCCGAAGATGTTTTAAAAAAAATTACCACAGGTGCCTGCATTAGCGCTGTTGGAAATGTTATTCCTTCTCTTGGCAAAGGCCAAAAATATGAACTTAAAGTTTCTTCATTAGAAATTTTAGGTGATAGTGATGCCGAGCAATATCCGTTGCAACCAAAAAAACACAGCCTTGAGTTTTTGCGCGAAATTGCCCACCTGCGCTTTCGTACCAGTACATTTAGTGCTGTGTTTAGGGTACGAAATGTACTTGCCCATGCCGTTCATACATTTTTTCAGGAAAGAGGTTTTGTATACTTGCACACACCTATTATAACTGCCAGCGATGCCGAAGGTGCCGGGCAAATGTTCCGCGTTACCACATTGGATATGAAAAACCCGCCGAAAACCGAAACAGGAGAAATTGATTTTTCGCAAGATTTTTTTGGAAAGAGTGCTAACCTAACCGTATCGGGCCAGTTAGAAGGTGAGTTGGCTGCCATGGCTTTAAGCGATGTATATACATTTGGCCCAACTTTTCGTGCAGAAAACTCTAATACGGGCAGGCACTTAGCCGAGTTTTGGATGATTGAGCCCGAAGTTGCCTTTAATGATTTAGATGATAACATGAACTTAGCTGAAGATATGCTTCAGTATGTAATTAAAGAAGCGCTAATTAAATGTGCCGATGATATTGCATTTTTAAACGACAGACTTTTAGAGGAAGAAAAACAAAAGCCTCAGCAAGAGCGTTCGGAGATGAGTTTATTAGATAAGTTGAAATTTTGTGTTGATAATAATTTTGAGCGTGTTACTTATACCGAGGCATTTGAAATTTTACGTGAAAGCAACCACAACAAAAAGAAAAAATTTAGTTACCTGATTGATAAGTGGGGTGCTGATTTACAAAGTGAGCACGAACGATATTTGGTAGAAAAACATTTTAAAAAACCGGTTATATTAACTGATTACCCTAAAGATATTAAGGCATTTTATATGCGCCAAAACGATGATGGAAAAACCGTACGCGCTATGGATGTTTTGTTTCCTGGTATTGGTGAAATTATCGGGGGCTCGCAGCGTGAAGAGCGTTACGATAAACTTTTTCAGCGCATGAAAGACATGCACATACCAACCGAAGAAATGTATTGGTATTTAGATACCCGTAAGTTTGGCTCGTGCCCTCATGCAGGTTTTGGTTTAGGCTTTGAGCGTTTGGTATTATTTGTTACCGGTATGGGCAATATACGCGATGTTATTGCTTTTGCACGCACTCCAAAAAATTGCGAGTTTTAAGTCGCAAATAATTTTTATATTTAAAAAAAGTTAACATGCTTAAAAACATTTTTCTGGGTGTTCTGTTATTACTGGGTTTGCAATTTGGTTTTTCTCAAAACAATAATCCTAAAATTTATTTTGATAAAGGAGGCAAATCAACCGACCAGGAACAGGCCAGATATTATTACAGGCAAAAAACCGATGCTGCAAATAGTTACAAATCATATTATGTAAACGGAGGCGCTTTATTTTTTGAAGGAAAAATACGAGCCGCAAACAATGAAGATGAAAATTTAAATGTTTATACAGGCACTTGTATTTGGTATTATAAAAACGGAAAGAAAAAATTTACCCGTAATTTTAATGCCGAAGGAGTTGAGCAAGGCACATCTTTCTCGTATTACGAAAGCGGCAAGCTTTGGAAAGAAGTAGAATACTCTAATGGTCAAATTGTTAACGGGCGATATACAGAGTATAACGAAGATGGGCAATCTAACCGCATTTTTGAAGAAGACTTTAGCAACAACAATAACGATTGGGATTTATATACCAGCGACAAAACCTCGGCAAAAATAAGTAATGGCTCTTTAGAGTTATCAGCATTTACCCCGGCCGGAAACTCAAGATATATCAGTTTACCCTCTCAGTCATCCGAATTCGCATTAGAGGCCGTTATAAATATCGAAAAATTGAAAGACGGCTCTAAAGCGGGAATTATTTTTGGCTTTAAAGATTGGCAGAATTATAATTATTATTACATATCAGCCTCTTCATTTTATGTTGGTTTAGTTTACGAAGGTGTAAACTCAATTTCAGTAGATGGTATGTACTCATCTGCTATTAAAAAGAAAAGCGAAAACAGTATAAAAATTATAAGCGACGGCGAAAGAAATACGTATTCAATAAACGGCGAAATTCAATATGCCAATTCGCGTAGTAAAAATTTTGGCAGCAATATAGGTTTTGCAGTTAGTGGCAAATCAACTGTAAATATCGAGAAATTAATTTTTAAAGAGATTGATTATAAAACCGCCGCTTCTAATAACAACACCCCTAATTCTGATATGGATGTAAAAGCAACCGGGTCGGGCCTGTTATTTACGGTTGATGGGTATATACTAACTAACAACCACGTTATTGATAACTCTAATAAAGTAATAATTGAACTGCATAACGGAAGTCTTACAAAATCATATAATGCTACTGTAGTACAAAAAGATATTGATAATGATTTAGCCATTTTAAAAATTAATGATGAATCGTTCGCTTCTTTAGCATCAATTCCATATTCATTTAAAGAAAGTGGCGGCAGCGATGTTGGTGCAAGTGTATTTACCATAGGTTACCCTCTTGCATTATCAGGCATGGGTAAAGAAGCCAAATTTACCGATGGCAAAATAAGTTCTAAAACAGGCTATAACGGCGCCATAAATTCCTATCAAACATCTATACCGGTGCAACCCGGTAATAGCGGAGGGCCTTTGTTTAATGATAAGGCACAGCTTGTGGGTGTTATAAACGCAGGTATACTTGATGCTGATAATGTTTCTTACGCTATTAAACTAAGCTATGTAAAAAACCTGATAGAGCTTTTGCCCGGTAGCGTTGTTTTACCTGCCAGCCAAAGTTTAAGTGCTGCACCATTAGAAGAAAAAATAAAAGCTATATCTAATTATGTAGTGTTAATTAAGATAAAATAGATATGATAAAAAATTCCCTGAAATACTTACTGTTTATTTGTTTTTTTAGCCTGCAGGTTTTTGCGCAAAAAGAAGATATACAAACCGGAGACCCAAATGACTTAGACTTTAAATTTTTGCCCGATAAAAATTCTATACTTAACAGCTCAAAAGATTCCAGAGTTTCCCCTGATAGAGAAAATGCAAAAAATGTAAAAAACATTATTAAATATAATTTTGCTTTACTCGGCAGAAGCACTATTGCCTTTAGCTGGGAACATGCTTTTGGCTCTGTAATGTCGTTAGAGGGTGGTTTAGGTGTTTGTATCGGGCAAGATTATATACAAAAAACACTTGCTCCTGTAGGCGCCGATATTTTTAACAACAATTCTAATTCTGTTACACTATCCGATTTGTTGGCAAACTCAACTTATAGTTCTCCCAGTCCGTTTCTTTCAATAGGCACAAAATTATACTTTACTGGCGATGCCCCATATGGTTCTTATGTACACTTTAGTATGCGTTATTCTACTAATAACTTAACTTATATGCCCGACTACCAAAACAACACTATATTTTTGGGCAGTCCTGATTTAACTATAAAAAACCTAAGCTTTAATTTTATATATGGTTTTCAAATTATAACCGACGTTAATAAGGTTAGTATAACGCATGATTTTTATACTGGGTTTGGTATCAGGCGTACAAGCTATAACGATATTGCCATAACTTCAACCACTAATTCATACGGAAACTATCAGAATGAGTATATAAATACCGGAAACACCCGTTCATCTATAGAACCGGTTGTACTAATCGGTTATTGTTTAGGTTTGGGGTTTTAACTTTTTTTCGTTTCTTTGTTAAAAATTTTAACAATATGAAAAAAGTTGCTGTAGCATTAGCGTTTATTTTATTTGCCAATTTAATTATTGCCCAAGATCTTGCCGGCACATGGTCGGGTATGGAAACATATTCAAAAAAAGGAACCGGATTTTTTATTGATTTTGTTGGGAGCAATTCAAAATACGTTTATAGTAAAAGTAGAATGGGACGCCAGTTAATTTTGGTATCTCACGATAAAAATAACATGAAAGAAGTAACCTCGGTTGCGTTATTTAACCCAAAAGAAACAAAAGACCCAAGTAAATATAGAGGGCTTAGATACCATAAAACTATTGTTTTTGAAAACAGTATTTATGTTTTTTGGTTAGTTGATAGCAAAGCCAAAGATGAATTATATGTAGAAAGTTACGACGGCAACTTAAAAAGACTAAATCCGTTAAAAAAAATATATGAGTTAAGCTCTTCTAAAACCGATTTAAGAAAGGCTGAGCTTTTTATAATGGGTA
>DATFTU010000386.1:0-2318 GCA_035261565.1 Bacteroidia bacterium | reverse complement strand
CCGGTGGTAAACCACATCATGTTTACATGGTTTTGCCCGTTCCAGGCACGTTGTGCAGTTGATATCGGGATATAAATGCGATTGTTATCGCCATTGCCAGGGTCATCAAAAACACCGGTTACCATATATTTAGTGCCTGCTACATCAATATATTTACCCAATGGGTCTTCACCTTTAAACAAAGCTTCTTCAACCGGTTTACCAATGGCACATACTTTACCATAATTTTCAATATCGAGCATATTAAAAAAACGGCCTTTTATTATGGCAGCACGTTCCAGGTTTTGATGGTCGGGCATAACGGGGCGAACTAAAAACCCCGCATGCTCTTTTTTATAAGAAAGTATTTTTGTTTCGCGTGGCTTAAACATGGCCGACGAGTTATCAATCTCTTTTATCCGGTCTCTTATTAAATCGTAATCCTCATTAGTGAGCTGAATTTCGCGATTAGGCTTTAAGCCATTATAGGCCATAGATGTAATGCCACCTTCTATATAAATACTGTTGGCGGCATCGTTACCAAATTGACTTTGTGCCCCATTGCGTAAACCATTGCCGGCACCTGACAGAATAACTAAAATAAAAATACCCCAAGCCACGCTAAAGGCCGTAAGAAACGTACGCAATTTGTTTTTGCTTATGGTTTCAAATATCTCTTGCCAGTTATCGCGGTTAAACATGTTTATTTAATTACATTTTCAACTACAGTATCTTCGGTAACAATTAGTCCGTCTTTTAAACGAATAACCCGGTCGGTCATTTTACTGATATCATCTTCGTGGGTTACAACAACCAACGTAATGCCCTGTGCGTTTATCCCTTTAAATAAATCCATCACCTCTAACGAGGTTTTAGAATCTAAGGCCCCGGTAGGCTCATCGGCAAAAATTACCTTGGGCTGGCCAATTAATGCGCGCGCAATTGCTACACGCTGTTTTTGACCCCCACTTAACTCGCTGGGTAAATGATGAGCCCAATCTTTTAAGCCCACTTTATCTAAATACTCTAAAGCCAGTTTATTACGCTCTTTACGCGATACTTTTTGATAGTATAACGGAAGTGCCACGTTTTCCATAGCGTTTTTGAAAGACAATAGATTGAATGACTGAAAAACAAAACCTAAAAATTTATTGCGCAAATGTGCCGCCTGTGTCTGCGAAAGGTTTTTTACCAAAGTACCATTCAGCAAATATTCTCCACTATCGTAATTATCTAAAATACCCAGTACGTTTAGCAGAGTTGATTTACCAGAACCTGAAGAGCCCATGATGGAAACAAACTCGCCCTCCTTAATGTGCATATTAATGCCTTTAAGTACTTTAAACTCGCTTTTACCAATATGATACGACTTTTGTATGTTGCTTAGTTTTATCAACCCCTTTAATTTACCTCAAAGTTACGCCAATTAAACAGCAAAGTGCCTCCGCCTGCAAAGGAAATTTTGCGCTGGTACTATTTTTTACGTGAATTTGAATACTTTATTGTGTTACGCAGACTAAATAAAGTTTTGTATTTTAGTAAAAATGAAGCGATTAATTATCATACTAATTGTGCTAACTAGTTGTGGCAATAAGGAAGTTCTCGATGTTAAAAAAGTTATTAAATCTGCTAAGGTTAATTATGATAGTTTGCAAGAAGCAAAACGTGATATTGATTTTCATTGGGAAAAATATAAATCGGTTTACCAACGATTACAAATTGATAGTCTAGAAATTGATTCTTTTGAAACATATAGATTAGTTGTTTCACATAGTTGGGGGTATAATCTTTATGGCGGACAACCAACATCCATCACTTTTCATAAAAATGCAGATACTTGTTACGTTGTAATAAAAGATTTTTACGATGATTCACTAAAACCCATAATTTTTAAAGTAGTTAAATTTATACCCGAAAGTTATTTTGACAGCATACGAGTAATGTTTAACAATGGAACATTTTGGAGACATTCATTAACCTCAACTGAAAATGCCTCGATTAATACTGATCCTGATTATATTTTTTTTGAAGCAGTGAAAAATGGGAAACATAAACTTGTATCTCAATTACATTTGATAGACAGGATACCCATATTAAAAAACTGGCAATATAATTTTTACCATTTTTCTAATTACAGTAAATTATTTGATGAAGACTATAAGTGGTCAAAAAATCACCCACCAAGTAGTCACCCTAACTGGCAAGATATGCCTTCGGTTCGTAAATATAAATAGTTTAAAGTATACCTGACATTTCGTAACCCGTATCAGGTTTTAAGTTAGGTTGTTTGTAGGCTTGCACCGCTAAAACATCGCAACGGTTATTCTCAACATTATCGG
>DATFTU010000385.1:0-3198 GCA_035261565.1 Bacteroidia bacterium | reverse complement strand
GATTATAGATTATAAATCATCCGTAAAAAAAGAGTTTGACAAGTTTGATATAGAAAATCTGAGCGATGTTTTTACCGATGCCAAATACAGCAAAGTTTTGCAATTGTTGGTTTACGCCTGGCTTGTTTGGAAAAACAAAATTGCCGAAGCAGAAAAAATAAACGCCTGCATTATTCCATTTAGGGCACAAGAACGTGTTTACAGAATAACCCTAAACAAACATCCATTGGTTTTATCAAATGATTTCTTGATAGATTTTGAAAACAAACTATCAAACTTTGTTGCAGGTATGTTTAATGCCGATACAAATTTTAACCCAACCGAAGAGTTAGAAACCTGTCAATTATGCGCTTACCAAAGTATTTGTAACCGAAATTAAAATGAAAGCCGTTAGTTTAAGCGAGTTAAAAAAAGAGTTGCAGGAAATCCCGAATAAGGAATTAATAGAATTATGTGTAGCGCTTGCCAAATACAAAAAAGATAATAAGGAATTTTTAAGCTACCTGTTATTTGAAGCACACAACAAAACCGCTTTTGTAAACGAAATAAAAACTGAGATTGACGAGCATATAAACGCCCTAAAAAGTCAACCTAATTTATATTACACCAAAAAGGGTTTACGTAAATTATTACGCATAATTACCAAATACAGCAAGTATATAAATGATAAGGCTACCAGTGCCGATTTACTTATTTGCTTTTGCAGCAAGTTAAAACAATCAGGCATACCGTATAACAAAAGTCAGCTAATCGTAAATATGTACGAGCAGCAACTAAAAAAAATAAACACCCTGGTTAGCTCACTGCACGAAGATTTACAGCAGGATTACGTCAAAGATTTAGAAAACCTGTTTTAATAGAAATAGTTTCGTATTTTTATATAATATCTTAACCTAAAAGTGCATGAAACACCTAAACGCCCTAATGCAAAATATTATAGAGCTTACAACGGTTATTGAAACAAAATACCCTGAGTTATATAAATATTTAGATGAAACTCCACTCACCATTGGCAAGCATCCTGAGAAAGAAATAAATACTGCCGATTTAAAAGAATATCTACAAACTTTAAAAACCCAGTTAGAGGATTATATCCAGGCACACCAAAAAGCCTAATTAGGTTTTGGCTTAGGCCCGTTTTTAATTTTAAAAATCTGGTTAAATTTAAATTCAATGCCTTCGTCGGGTTTCAAAGCCGGCGATTGCAGCAAATACCCATCCGGACTAATAAAATAATACACCGGCAAACTTTTTATATTATACTGTTCTGCCAGTTTTTTATTTTTTCCGCCATATAAAAACGTCCATTTATAAGTAGGGTTTTGCTTTATAAAATTTTTGAAAGCCATAGTATCATCATCCGTACAAACCGAAATAAACATCACTTTATCTCCATACTTTCTAAAAAGCTGTTCTTCTTTTTTTAATTCCTGCAAACAATCGGTACACCAGGTGGCAAAAAAATTAACATAAGTATAGCGGGCTTTAAAATCAGTTAACAAAACCGTATCGTGTTTTATATTAGGTAGTTTAAAAACAGGCGCCATCTGTCCTGTGCGCATATTATTTATGTTGCGCAGCATATCAAATGCAATGGTTTTATGTTCGGCAATTGTTGTTGCACCATAAAGCTGCTCTAACATCTGCTTTATTTTTTCCTTTTTAAAATGCGGTGTAAAATATAAATCGCATAACGATTTTAAAACCACTAATTCACGCAGTGTATCATTTATTAATACGGGGTCGTTCTTTAATAGCTCATTTAAGTGTTTATACTCTCCCTGCTCGTTAATGGCATCTAAAATAAAATTACCATCTTTTGTATTAATACGTTTTTGTATGTATTGCTTAAAGTACTGGTTAAAAAAACTCATGTACTCATAGTTGTTATAATTAATGGGTTTATCCAGTAAATATTGTTTAGCTAAATAATTTTTATGCCGGTTTGTATTTTCATTAAACGATGCAAATGTGTAATCTACATAGGTTTTAAAATAACTCAATTTTACTTTTTCGTACCGCTTGTTCATTAGCAACTGAAACGAATCCAGTTTTTGGTGGATTTTTTTAGCTACAAATGCCTTATAACTTTTCTCCCAAAAAACATCAAAGCAATTATTAAAATCTATAATTCGCGCATTAAGCTCGGTACTATCCCCATTAATAATCAGGTTTACATTTTGCTCGGTACCTCCGGCATTAAAACGCAAACTATCTTTTTCCGGAAAAACAATGCCATACACAAAATTGGGTTGCAAATAAAGTACACCCGTAAGGTTATCTGTTTTAATAAGGGCTATTTGCGTGTTTTTTATGGATAGAGAAAGTTCAAAATTTCCCCGTGCATCCACCGTATCTGATGATTGCAATGTTTGCGATAGCGTAATTAAATCATCATACAGGTAAACCGAAATTTCTTTGCCTTTATGGGTGGGGGCAATGCCTTTAATAGTTACATTTTGTGCAAACGAAACAGATGTAAAAATAAAAAGCAGTAAACTTATTTTAAAATATACTTTCATTATAACAGCTTAACGCTATATTTTAACTAAAAGTATAAATTTTTGCTTAACCTTGTTTTTCAAAGTGGGCTATCGCATTATCTAATCGCTTTAACGAGTCTTCCTTCCCAAACAATTCCAGCATTTCAAACAGTGCCGGCCCACCGCCAACACCTGTAATGGCAACCCTAAATAATTGCATTACTTGTCCGGTTGGTATATTTAATTTTTCCGACACTGCTTTAAAAGCCTGTTCGGTTTCGGCCGCTGTAAAGTTTTGTATAGCATTAAACGAAACTCTCACCTCTTTAATGTATCCAAGCGTTTGTGGATTTAAACGTTTCTTTAACACCTCTGCATCATATGCAGTTGGCGCAACAAAAAAGAAAGAACCTAAATTCCAAAACTCATTTACAAAATGTGCTTTCTCTTTTATTAAGCGGCAAAAACCAATTACAAATTTTTTATCGGCAGTAATGTTATGTTCTTTAAGCATGGGCATAAATAAATCAGCCAACTCTTCGTCTGATTTTTTACGCAAATACTGTTGGTTAAACCATTTTGTTTTCTCCGGGTCAAACTTAGCGCCCGCTTTGTTTACGCGCTCAAAAGAGAAAAGATTTATTAATTCTTCTTTCGAATAAATTTCCTGATTGTTTCCTGCATTCCAACCCAACATGGCTAACATATTTACAAA
>DATFTU010000384.1:0-2004 GCA_035261565.1 Bacteroidia bacterium | reverse complement strand
TTTTTAGCCGCCTGTCTATAGAAGGCCCATTGATTAAAGATAAAATGTCGTTTATTGTAGCTGCCCGCCGCAGTTATATTGATATACTGGCAAAACCCATTTTAAAAAGGGCTCAACCCGATTTAGGAAACCTTACCTTTTATTTTTATGACCTAACAGCCAAACTAAACTACCGTGTAAACGAAAAAAATAATTTGTTTTTAAGCGGTTACTTTGGGCAAGATGTGTTTGGCGCGGGCTTTAGTTTTAAATATGGTAATGCCACCAGCAGCCTGCGCTGGAACCACTTGTTTAACGATAAGCTGTTTTTAAACACCACCGCTTTTTATAGCAACTATAACTACGGTTTAGGTTTTACCAATGCAGGCAGCAAGCAAAGTTTTACCTGGACATCGAACATTATAAACTACAGCATTAAGCCCGATTTTACCTATTACCTTAATAATAAAAACACCATGCATTTTGGCGGACAAAGTTTGTTCCTTCAGTTTGAACCGGGGCATGCCGTTGTAACATCTGATGTGAGCACCAACAACATTAGCTTACCAAATAAATACGCCTGGGAGAATGCTTTGTATTTAGATGATGAGTTTAAAATAAACTCGCGCATGAGCATACAAGCCGGCTTGCGTTATTCATTATTTAACTACATGGGCAGCGGCAACCGGTACGATTATTACGATACCGTACCCAACAACTCAAAACGCTTAAAAGATACCGTGCACTTTGGCATGTTTAAAACCATTGCCCAGTACGGCAACTTTGAGCCGCGCCTGTCGTTTAAATTAGATGTAACCGATAACAGCTCAATTAAGGCAAGCTATAACCGCACAGCACAATATTTACAATTGGTATCAAATACAGCGGCCGCCACGCCGCTTGATATTTGGACACCCGTTACCAACAACATTAAACCCCAACTGGCCGACCAGGTGGCGCTTGGTTATTTCAGAAATTTAAAAGAAAATATGTTTGAAGCATCGGTAGAGGTGTATTATAAGTATTTACAAAACCTGCTGGATTATGTAGATAATGCCAACCTGCTTTTAAATAAAAAATACGAAGGCGATTTACTTCAAGGCCAGGGAAACGCATACGGTGCCGAGTTTTACTTTAAAAAAGTGAAAGGCAAATTTAATGGTTGGGTTAGTTATACATACTCGCGTACGTTCCGTCAGGTGGATGGCATAAGCAACGATAAATGGTACCCAAGTAAATACGACAGGCCAAACAACCTGGCTGTAGTTTTAAATTACGATTTTAATAAGCGCTGGAATGTATCGTGCAACTTTATTTATATAAGCGGTACACCCAACACATTCCCCGATTCGAGGTTTGAAATACAAGGCTATGTGCAAGGCTATAACACAACCAATTTACGCAACAATTACCGAAACCCATCTTATAACCGCCTCGATTTTTCGGCCACGTATAATTTTAAAAAGAATGAAAAACACCGCTGGCAAAGCAGCATTGTAATTAGTGTGTACAACGCGTATGCGCGTAAAAATGCGTTTGCGGTATACTTTCAGGCCGACCCAACCAATGCCACCCAAACTCAAGCCATTAAGTACTCGGTTGTTGGTACCATCATTCCTGCTGTAACCTATAACTTTAAATTTTAAAGAGATGAAAAAGATAATTTTAAACATACTGGTTATTTTTAGTTTGGTGTTTGTTACCTCATGCACTAATGTAATACAGGTAAGCGTGCCAACAGGTTCAACCCTTTTAGTAGTGGATGCTTTTATAAACAACAAACCCGAAGCACAAAAAGTAAGGCTAACCACCACCGCCGATTATTTTAGCAATGCCCCCACGCCTGCTGTGCTTGGCGCCACGGTTACATTAAATGACTTAACTAACAATGTAACATACACCTTTACACCCGATGGAGCTGGCAATTATGTGTATACCCCTGTAGTAAACGATAGCATGGCTGTAGTTACACATAAGTATCAGTTAAACGTTTCGTACAACGGTAACAATTATTTTGCCTTATCA
>DATFTU010000383.1:0-2891 GCA_035261565.1 Bacteroidia bacterium | reverse complement strand
AATATTAAAAATAAAACTTCCTATGGCGCTGGTTTTAAGTAAATACATATCACTCGATCCATGCCCAAAACTATAACTTGACCCTCCAATGGCAAGTCCGCCATCACTTGTCTGAATGATAGATAGTCCTTTGTCAAAGTTAGGCCCCCCAAAAGATCTTGTAAATAATGTATCACCATTGGCATCTGTTTTAATTAGGTATACATCGCTCAAAGCACTTACACTATCAACATTTGTATGACCTGTAATGGCATATCCTCCATCTTGTGTTTGCACAACGCCATAAGCCCAATCGTCACCATCCTGGCCATATGTTTTGCTCCAGGTAAGGTTTCCGTTGGCATCTGTTTTTAATACATATAAATCATTTATATCTCCGTACGGACTAATTCCAAAACTACTGGTAAAACCTGCTAAAATATAACCTCCATCAGTTGTTTGTTTAACCGAAAAAGCAACCTCTCCGTAAGCCCCTCCATATGTTTTGCTCCAGGTAAGGTTTCCGCTGGCATCTGTTTTTAAAAGATATACATCATCATCTCCGGCTGCGCTAAAACTATTAGAATAACCGGCAACAATATAACCGCCATCAGCAGTTTGCTGAATAGTTTGGGCAAAATCATGATGAACCCCACCGTACGATTTTGTCCATAAAGTGTCTCCGTTTGCTTTGGTTTTTACTAAGTAAACATTGTAGTCTCCTAAACCCGACGAGCTGTCTATCCCTGCAAAAATATAGCCACCATCAGTCGTTTGTTGCATAGTGTAGCTTTCTTCATCGCCAATACCGCCATACGTTTTAGTCCATAAAGTATCTCCGTTTGCATCGGTTTTAACTACTAAGTAATCAAAATCGGTAGTCGATACCTGGTATAAACCGGCTATAATGTAGCCTCCATCGCTTGTTTGCTGGCTTCCATAGGCAGTAGTAAAGCCTTTTTCGTATATTCTTTGAAATTTAGTTTGACTGTAAATGGAAAAATTTACAAGCAAAAAACATGCGGCAATAAATATCTTTTTATACATAAATCGGGTTTAATCCTACAAATTTAAACTAATTATAGGGTTAAAAAAAATAGGATTTACTATGACGCAAATTTGTGTACAAAAAAGCGTTTGGCAATAGGTAAAAGCGTTTCGGTAAAAGGAGTAGAAATGCTGCTTTTTATAGCATAAACAGCCGGATTAGGGAGATCTTTTCGGGTAGATATTAAATCTTGTTTAATTTTTTCGAAAGTGTTATTAATGGTGTAAGTATAGGTACTTACATATTCGGTTAAAAGTTGCCTAACCTGCTCTTGTACGTTTTGTAAAACCGAAAACCCATACCGGTATACGTATATTTCTTTTTGATTTTCGGTGTTTATAATAAGGTAACCTTCTTCTTTCCGCAAAGGGGTGATGCCAACCATACTTAATGATAAATTTTGCTCTACATAATCGTACATTTTTTTCCCGGTATTTATTTTATCTGCAAACAATGGCATCGAAAAATCAATAATCATTTCTAACTCCTGAAATAAATCATCAGATATGTTTTCTTGCTTGCGAATAAGTTCTGTTTTTTGCCAGTCAATTCCTACAATATCTTTTTCAAAACCTTTTTTATCTGATTGGCATTATCTTTTATCTGTTTAAGAGTTTTGTAATGAGTTATAACATCTGCCAGCGCGGGGTATAATTCATGGCGCTTGTACTGTTTTTCTATATCTTGCATATAACCCAGTACCATATATTTTTTATACTCAAAATCAATATAATCTTCGGTAAGCCAATTATTTTTAAGTGTACTCATACTTGTTTAATTTATACGCTATTAATTGTTTAAAAGTTTCATAAAAAACAGTAATTATTTACGCGGGTAAGCATAATTTTGCTAACACTAAAATGTTTACCATGATTAAAAAATCGTTTTACCTTACAATATTAATTGCAGCTTTTTTAACTTCTTGTGTGCCACAGCGTCAGTTAGAAGAGTGCCAGGATAAGCAGAAAGCATGCGAAAATGAGTTATCAGCTCTAAAAACAACTTCGCAGGCTAATGAGGCAAAAATGAAAGAAATGAGTGATCAAATTGCGCGTGATACTAAAGACCTTGAAGGATTACGCCGTGATACGAATGTAATGGGCGATAATTACCGAATACTTACAGTTAAATACGATAAACTTAATCAGTTAAATGATGAGTTGATGGATAAATTAAACAGGCAATTATCAAGCAGCGAAAAAGATAATGCCAAGTTAAGTGGCGATTTGCAGGCAACTCAAACCCAGTTACTGAAAAAGCAAGATGAACTAAATGCCTTATCAGCACAGCTTACTCAACAAAAACAAAGTTTAGATTCATTATCAGCTCAACTTCAATTACGTGAAAAACGAGTGAATGAGTTGGAAGCTATATTAAAACAAAAAGACCAGGCCGCCGCTGATTTGAAAAAGAAATTGAGCGATGCACTTTATAATTTTGAAAATAAGGGTTTAACCATTACACAAAAAAATGGTAAAATTTATGTAAGTATGGATGAATCTTTACTTTTTGCAAGTGGTAAAACGGCGGTAGAACCTAAAGGTATAGAGGCATTAAAAAACCTGGCGAAAGTTTTGGACCAAAACCCGGATATTAATATAATGGTTGAAGGCCATACAGATGATGTGCCCATGCATGGCAACGGAGATATAAAAGATAATTGGGATTTAAGTGTAATGCGTGCTACATCGGTTACTAAAATAATTTTACAAAGCAGTCCGGGTATCGATCCTAAACGTATAAGTGCGGCGGGGCGTGGAGAGTTTTTTCCTTTAGACCCGGCAAAAACACCTGAAGCTCGTAAGAAAAACCGTCGTACGGAGATTATTTTAACACCTAAGCTTGATGAGCTTTTAAAAGTTTT
>DATFTU010000382.1:0-7503 GCA_035261565.1 Bacteroidia bacterium | reverse complement strand
CAAAAGTGAAAGAAGTTTCTGTTGATGTATTAAAAAAAGCTTACGGGTATATGTGTACCGCAAAAGCACTCACAGATTTATACGAAGCCAATAAAGAAATTACAGCCAAATATGTGCACGCAACATCACGCGGGCACGAGGCCATACAAATAGCCCTTGGTTTGCAATTGCTTCCGCAAGATTATTTAAGTGCTTATTACCGAGATGATAGTATTCTATTATCAATCGGCATGCAGCCTTACGAACTTATGCTGCAATTACTGGCAAAGCGCGACGACCCTTTTTCGGGTGGACGCACATACTACTCGCACCCAAGTCTGCGCAGAGATGATATGCCAAAAATTCCCCATCAAAGCAGTGCCACAGGCATGCAGGCAATCCCCACAACGGGCATTGCTATGGGCCTACAATATTTAGAAACTACCAAACAACAAAAAGATTATAAGGGTGCCAACCCAATTGCGGTTTGTTCTTTAGGCGATGCCTGTATTACCGAAGGCGAAGTATCCGAAGCCTTTCAAATGGCGGTTTTAAAACAACTGCCTATTTTATATTTAGTACAGGATAATGAGTGGGATATATCTGCTAACGCAAAAGAAATCCGTGCGCAAGATGCTACCGAATATGCCAAAGGTTTTAAAGGTTTAGAAACCCGTACTATTGATGGTACCGATTTTGTAAAATCGTTCAACACCCTGCAAGAAGTTATTGAGTTAATTCGTAAAGAGCGCCGCCCATTTTTAGTACATGCTAAAGTTCCTTTATTAAATCACCATACATCGGGCGTTCGTAAAGAGTGGTACCGCGATGATTTAGAAGAGGCCATGAAAAAAGACCCGCTTCCTAAATTGCGCAACCGTTTACTAATTGAAGGCGTTGAAACGGACGAACTTAAAAAAATTGAAGATGCAGCTACTGCCCTTGTAAAAGCCGATTATGAAAAAGCTTTATTGGCAGAAGATCCGCGCCCCGAAGATTTATTTAAACACGATTTTGCACCAACCCCAATAACCGAAGAAAAAGGAAACCGTGCTCCCGCAGGCAAGCAGGCAACCGTAATGGTTGATGCCGCTTTATTTGCCATAAGCGAGTTAATGGCAAAACACCCAGAATGTTTGTTATATGGCCAAGATGTAGGTCATCGTTTAGGCGGTGTGTTTAGAGAAGCTGCAACCCTTGCCCAAAAATTTGGCAACCACCGTGTGTTTAACACCCCCATACAAGAGGCATTTATTATAGGGTCAACCGTTGGTATGAGTGCCGTTGGTTTAAAACCAATTATTGAAGTTCAGTTTGCCGATTATATCTGGCCCGGCTTAAACCAGTTGTTTACCGAGGTTTCTCGTTCGTGCTTTTTATCAAACGGCAAATGGCCTATAAGTTGTATTTTACGTGTGCCAATTGGCGCTTATGGCAGCGGTGGTCCGTATCACTCAAGCAGTGTAGAAAGTGTGGTGTGCAACATTAAAGGCATTAAAGTTTGTTACCCAAGTACCGGTGCCGATTTAAAAGGTTTAATGAAAGCCGCCTACTACGACCCTAACCCTGTGTTAATGTTAGAACATAAGGGTTTGTATTGGAGCAAAATTAAAGGCACCGAAGATGCTAAAACCATTGAGCCCGATGAAGATTATATCATTCCGCTTGGCAAAGCCCGTATGGTACAAACTTGTGATGCAGCCACAGATAAAAATACCTTAACCGTAATTACGTACGGCATGGGCGTTTATTGGGCTAAAAACGCGGCTAAGAAATTCCCAAATCAAATTGAGATTGTTGACTTACGTACCCTTTCTCCGTTAGATGAAGAAACTATGTATGCTTCTGCAAAAAAACATGGTAAGGTTTTAGTGTTGACCGAAGAACCAAAAAGCAACAGTTTTGCGCAAAGCATCGCATCTCGCATTAGCGAAAATTGCTTTGAAGCTTTAGATGCTCCGGTAAAAGTTGTTGGCGCAGAAAACCTGCCTGCCATACCACTTAATTCTACATTAGAGAAAACCATGCTGCCTAATGCCGATAAGGTTGAAGTAGCTATGGAGGCTCTGCTTAAATATTAATAAAATGAAAATAGGAATAGTTTGTTATCCCACCTTTGGTGGCAGTGGTGTTGTGGCAACCGAGTTGGGTAAAGCTTTGGCTTTAAAAGGGCATCAAATTCATTTTATAACTTATAGCCAGCCTTTCAGGCTTAGCTACTTTACCGAGAATATATTTTACCACGAGGTAACCGTTAGCGATTATCCTTTGTTTGAATACCAACCCTATGAGTCTGCACTAACCAGTAAAATTGTGGATGTAGTAAAGCACGAAGGATTGGATTTATTGCACGTACACTATGCCATCCCTCATGCCTCGGCAGCTCTTTTAGCTAAAGATATTTTAGCCACTGAGAACATACATATTCCTTTTATTACAACCCTTCACGGTACTGATATCACCTTAGTAGGAAGAGATCCTGCTTTTCTGCCTGTTATTAAATATTCATTAGAAAAAAGTGATGCCATTACATCTGTGTCAGAAAGTTTACGAAAAGACACGGTATCAATTTTCAATATCCAAAAAGAAATTGAAGTTATCCCTAACTTTATTGATTTACGCGAGTACAATGTAAATTTTGATAAATGCAGCAGGCACCGTTATGCTACCAACGGAGAAAAAATTATGATACATATATCTAATTTCCGTAAAGTAAAACGTGTGGAAGATGTATTGCGTGTGTTTGATAAAGTGCGTCAAAAAATTCCTTGCAAATTAATTTTGGTGGGCGATGGCCCTGAACGTGCCAGCATAGATAAACTTTGCCGTGAGTTAAATACTTGTGGCGATATTATTTCGGTTGGTAAAATTGCCGACCCAAAAGATGTACTTTCTATTGCCGATTTATTTATCCTTCCATCCGAAACAGAAAGTTTTGGTTTAGCTGCATTAGAGGCCATGGCTATGAAAATTCCGGTTATATCAACCAACACAGGTGGTTTGCCCGAGCTTAACATTAATGGCGTTACCGGCTATATGAGTAATGTAGGCGATGTGGATGATATGGCAAAAAATGCCATTCATATTTTATCGGATGCCGAAACCCTTGCCAAATTTAAAGCAAGAGCTTACAAACGTGCCGAAGATTTTGACATACATAAAATATTGAAAAATTACGAAAACCTTTATCACTTAGTAGTAAAAAATAAAGCACTGGCCTAATTAAACCTTTTGCAAAAAGGTGCATCAAAAGGGCATGAAAATAAAAATACTACTCTTATCAGCCCTAATTTTAATAAGCATAAAAAGCTTTGCACAGCTAAACACTTTTTATGTAAAACCTCATGTAATTGATACAGCCTATCTAACTGCTCAGGATAGCCATTATGTGGCTTTAAGCGCATCGGCCACAAGCAATAATTTATTGTTGGTCTTTTTAGATGGTTCAGGCTCTAATACTAAAGATTATACAGATATTCCTAAACTTGCTGCCAGTTTAGGCTATCACGTGGTTTCAATTGCTTACCCAAACTCGCCAACCGTAGGCTCTTTATGTGATTCGAGCACAGATAGTTTATGTTTTGATAAAGTGCGTCAGGAAATTTGTTACGGTACGCCTGTAAGCAGCAGCGTTTCGGTAGATACATTAAACAGCATTAACATACGCTTAACTAAATTACTACAATATTTATCTGCCACTTATCCTGCAAACGGTTGGAACCAGTTTTTATCTAACAATAATGTGGTTTGGAGCAGTGTGGTTACATCGGGCCATTCACAAGGCTCGGGCCATGCCATGTATCTGGCAAAAACACAATCTGTTCATCGGGTAATTATGTTTTCAGGGGTTGATGATTATAGCCTGCATTTCAATAAATCGGCTCACTGGTTATTTAATACAAGCCTCACCCCTACTGCCGGCATTTATAGTTTTTTGCATTTGCAAGATGACGTAGAGCCTTACAAATATGAGTATAAAAACCTGCAAACACTTGGCCTTATGGCAAACGGGGATGATAGTACCAATGTAGATAACCTAAGTACGCCGTATAATAATTCGCACTGCCTGTATACCAATGCAACACCATCACACTCTACCATACCATCTGCTTATCATGATGCCACCGCAGTTGATTATTTTACCCCGGTTAACGGCACTCAACTTTTGTTTAACCCCGTTTGGACTTATATGTTAACAGCTTTAAGTACCACCGATATAAATCAGGTTGAAACATCTAACAATCAAATCAACATTTATCCAAATCCGGCAGCAAATAAAGTTTTTATTTTATCAGATAAAAACGTTTCTTCAAATTTCACCCTAACAAATTTGTTAGGGCAAGTGGTGTTAAATCAAACCGATATTACCAGCCTTTCAAATAATGTATATACAATTAATATACAGAGTCTTCCTGCCGGGGTTTATTTTATTAATACCGGAAACTATTACCACAAGTTAATAAAAGAGTAATTTTTTCAATTTGCCCTATTATTACATTTTCGTAGCTTTGTCTACTAACTATAAACAAAAAACTATGAAAAAAGTCTATTTATTATTACTATTAGTGTTGTCTTTATCGAGCATAAAAGCTCAAACAGTTCCAACTTGTTCGATAGACCCGTCTTTTACCGCCGAAGGTATTTGGCCTGATAGTGCTATTAACTTTATGAGCGGAATGGTTGGGCAGTATTACGCTCAAAACGTAACTATCCGAATTCCACAAGATACTGTAATAGGTCCTACTACTTTTACTTTTACAACGTTTAATTTACAATCAAGTTCTAATAACTGGGGGCTGCCTCCGGGTTTAAGTTTAACAGGTACACCTTCTAACTATAAATTTCCGGCTAATGCTTCAAGTTGTATGGAAATTTATGGAACACCAACTACTGCAGGTTCTTATACATTAACATTTGTTTTAAAGGTTTACTGTGTCAATTTTGGGTCTACTATTCCTCTTACAACATATACAGTTGATTATTATAAAATAAATATTGCTCCTGCGGCAACGGGCATAGAATCTAACAAAAATTATGATTTTAATATTATGCCAAACAGCCCAAACCCGGTTGTAAATAATACGGCTATTCACTTTACATCAGCAACAGATGGAAAGGCTAAAATAAGTGTATATAATATTGCCGGGCAAAAAGTTGCAGAAAAAGAATTTATTGCTCAGCATGGCGAAAATAATTATGACTTTGATGCTACATCTTTAGAAAGTGGCATATATATTTATGCCATTGAGCTTAACGGACAAAAACAAATACGCCGTATGGTGGTAGCAAAATAATATGCATGATTTTGAAGTAACTATTTTAGGTTGCGGTTCGGCAACCCCTTCATTATTACGAAACCCGAGTGCCCAGTTACTTCATGTAGCCGGGCATTCTTTTTTAATTGATTGTGGCGAAGGAACCCAAATTCAGCTACGCAAAAATGCTATTAAAATTCAGCGTATAAGCCATATTTTTATTTCTCATTTGCATGGCGACCATTATTTAGGCCTTTTAGGTTTATTACAAACTATGCACTTATTGGGCCGGAAAAACAAGCTTATATTAGTTTGTCCGCCCGAACTGAAAGAAATTATTGATTTACAAAACAAGTATTCGCAAACCACTATTGTTTATGAGATTGAATATATTTTTACCAACCCAAAGCAAGCCGAATTAGTTTGGGAAGATGAAAAAGTTGAAATTAAATCGTTTCCATTACGACATAGAATTAATTGCACCGGTTTTTTATTTAAGGAAAAGCCGCATTTAAAAAATATAGTAAAAGAAAAGTTAGAAGAATTTAATGTTCCAATATCTGAGGCAAATAAATTACGTTTGGGGCTTGATGCTATTAATGAGAAAGGAAAAACCGTAGCTAATAATAAACTCACCGCCCCTGCTCCACCACAACGCAGTTATGCTTATTGCAGCGATACAAATTACTACGAAGATATTATCGAACATATACAAGATGCCAACTTAGTTTATCACGAGGCCACTTTTTTAGAAGGAGAAATTGAGCGGGCAAAAAAAACGTTTCATTCAACAGCCAAACAAGCCGCAACCATTGCTGCTAAAGCAAGCATAAAACAGCTTTTATTGGGTCATTTTTCGGCAAGGTATGGTAGTACAGATGGTTTTTTAGAGGAAGCGCAACCTGTTTTTGAAAACACTTTACTTGCCCAGGAAGGGCAAACTTATAAAATAGGATAAGGATTAAATACCATAAAAAAGCCGCTTCTGAAATATGAAGCGGCTTTTTTTATCTCTCTTTATATTAATTAATATCCAAATACTTCTTTAAGAGAAAGGTATTTTACTTGCCCGTATTTTTCTAATGTTTTAGTATCTAATAATTCTTTTTTACCAACTATCAGTAACGATAATGGTACATTTTTTACATAGGTTTGTTGGAATTTTTGCACATCAGCAAAAGTCATACCTGGTACTTTATCAAAAATAGTTTTTCTAATATCGTAGTTCAACCCCAATCTACGGGCTGCTTCAAATGAAAGCAATAAATCCATTTTAGTTAAGCGCTCGTTTCTTATACCTGAAATAATTGCCTCCTTAGATGATTCAAACATAATATCAGCCTTTGGTAAATCTTTTATTAAATCATTCATCCCCTGCAAAGCCTCACCCAATTTATCTGCCTGACTGCCAATATAGGTACTTACATAAAATGATTTATTTTTAGCATTGGGTACTTTATAGCTTCCGGATACTGAATAGGCCAACGCTTTAGATTCACGTAACTCCTGAAATAAAACAGAAGACATATTTCCGCCAAAATACTCGTTATACATTTTAATACTGGCAATATTAACATCGCTAAATGGTTCTCCTTTTCCAAGTACCATAATTTCGGCTTGCTTCATATCATAATCAACCACAAAAACCTGATTACCTGTTTTTTGCTCAGTTAAACTTATAGAAACCATAGGTTTACTTACTGCCCCACTAAAGTGGTTTTTTTGTAAGGCAGCCGTAGCCTCGTTTAAAGCAAGAGGACCATAATACAAAATACGGTGTTCATACTTGGTAAGTGAATTAATTATATTAATTAAATCTGCTGCTTTTAATTGTTTTAAATTATCATCGCTAAATACATTGGTAAAAGGGTTTTGTGGGCCATATGTAGTATAATTAACTAAACCCTTACGTAAAATAACACCTTTGTTTAATTTAGCATCTTCGCGCTGTTTAATCATATCCTGTACCAAATTATCCAATGCCTCCTGATTAGCTTGTACATTGGCAAGTGTATGCTCAAATAAATCAAGTGCTTTAGTAAAGTTATCGCTTAGCCCGGTTAAGGTTAAATAAGTCTGCTCTTCTTTAGCTATTACATCAAATGAGCAAGCCAGTTTATAAAACTCTTCCTGCAATTGTGCCGGGTTGTATTTATTGGTACCTAAATATTTTAAATAATCTAATGCAATGGGTATAAGCTTGTTGTTATTGCTTCCCATATCAAAAGTGTAATACAAATCAAAGGTTGCATTCTCTTTGTTGGCATTG
>DATFTU010000381.1:0-3113 GCA_035261565.1 Bacteroidia bacterium | reverse complement strand
AAATTGCACACTGCACAAGTCCAAAATTTGAAAAGAGCGGAAGAAATTAATCGACTTATTAAAGCTGCGGTATCAAGCGGCTTAAAGCCGGGGGTTGATTCATCATACTCGGCTGCCGAGTTATCAAAAGCACGTATTAATTATTTGGCAAGTTTACGCGACGAAAAAAAATGGCAAATTAAATTGGGAGAATTTATGGGCATGCCCAACACTTATTTTATAGTAGATAGCATGTCTTTCAATTCTTCATTGCCCAATGTTAACGTAACACAAAATACGATTGATAACAACCCGCTAATTACTATCTATAAAAATAAAATAGAAAGCGATTTATTTTTAGCTAAAACTACAAAAAGGTCTTATTTACCCACCTTAAAATATTTAGCGGCAGGAACGGCAAGAGGCTCTGGCTTATCTAATACGGGAATATATTCTTCTAATTTTTCCGATGGAATACAGTATAGTCGATATAATTATATGGTTGGTGCTTATTTCCTTTGGAATGTAACAGACATTTTTAGGATAACACATAATTATAAAAGTTACATGTATGAAGTACAAAAAGATAATTATTTATTAGATGAAACCAAGCTAAACCTAAACGGCCAGCTCGAGAACGCTAACATGCAATTAAACCTTACTATTGAGCAAGCCAAAGAAGCGCCTATACAATTAAGCGCGGCCACAACCGGGTTTAATCAATCGAAAGCACGTTATGAAAGCGGGCTTGGAACCCTTTTGGAATTAAGCCAGAACTTATATGTTTTGGCAAGGGCCGAAGCAGACTATTCAATTACATATAATAATACCTGGAGGTCTCTGCTTGCTATTGCAGCATCAACAGGTGACATTAATTTGTTTTTAAACTCCGTTAAAGCCAAATAATCTAATGAAAAAATTACTTTCAGCTGCTTTATCAAAACCTATAGCCATTGTGGTTGCCATTGTAGGTTTTCTGATATTTTCGGTATTGGCTTTATTCAGCATTCCTATAGATATATTTCCGAAACTTAATTTACCCACCATTTATATAGCTCAACCCTATGGAGGAATGACACCGCAACAAATGGAAGGTTTTATAGCTACACGTTATCAAAACCAAATGTTGTATGTATCAGGTATAAAAGATATTGAAGTAAAAAATATTCAAGGCTTATGCTTAGTAAAATGTACTTTTTACGAAAATGTAAATATGGCACAAGCCGCCGGAGAAGTGGCAAATCAGGTAAGCAGGGTAATGAGTTACATGCCTCCCGGCACCGTGCCGCCAACCGTAGTACGTTTTGATGCGTCAAGTTTACCTATTGGCCAGTTAGTTTTTAGTAGTAAAAAAGCTGGACTTAATGAAATGCAAGATTTGGCATCTACAAAAATACGCCCTTTGTTTTCACAAATACCCGGTGCATCTGCGCCTCCGCCTTTTGGTGGTAATGAAAGAACAGTAGTTGTGAGAGTTGACCCCGAAAGAATGAAAAGCTATCAGTTGACACCTGATGAAATTGTTTTAGCAGTAACAAAAAATAATCAAATATCGCCTGCGGGCAATTTACGTGTTGGAGATTATACCTTAATGACACCATCAAACACTACTATTGATAAAGTGGAAGAGTTTTTGGGTATTCCTTTACGAAAAGGTGCGGGTACTACGGTTTTTTTGCGTGATGTGGCAACAGTAGAAGATGCTTCGGATGTTACGGTTGGTTATGCTTTAGTAAATGGTAAACGTTCGGTCTATATTCCTGTTACTAAAACAGCCGATGCCAGTACAATGGATGTTGTAAATGCTTTAAAAGCCAAATTACCTGAAATGAAATCGTTATTGCCCGATTATGTTAAACTTAGCTATGAGTTCGACCAATCGGTGTATGTAAAAAACTCGGTAAATAGTCTTGCTACAGAAGGTACAATAGGAGCATTGCTAACTGGTTTAATGGTGTTTTTATTTTTACGCGATTTACGAAGTTCGCTTATTGTTATAATAACAATTCCCGTATCTATTATGGGTTCAGTAATGTTATTAAACCTATCAGGGCAAACCATTAATATAATGACCTTATCGGGATTAGCCTTAGCTATCGGTATTTTGGTCGACCAGGCAACTGTAACGATTGAAAACATACATCAGCATTTAGAAATGGGTAAAGCCAAAGCACGTGCTATTTATGATGGATGTAAAGAAGTAGCTTTTCCAAATTTATTAATTACCCTTTGCATATTGGCTGTATTTGCACCCGCTTTTTTAATGAAAGGAGTACCACGTGGTATGTTTTTACCCTTATCGTTAGCAGTTGGGTTTTCAATGATAGTTTCATATTTGCTGTCGCAAACATTAGTTCCGGTACTTTCTAACTGGTGGTTAAAGGGACATGAAAAAAGCACGCCGCATAGCCATGAAATTTTAGATGATTTAAATAAAAAAGAAGAAAAAGCGGAAGAACAATTTGAGCATAAACATCAGGAAAAAGTAAGCGGTTTCGAAAGGTTTAAACTCGTTTATTTAAGATGGTTAGATAGCTTTTTGCATAATCGAAAAAAAGTAATTGCCATTTATTTAACGGTAAGTTTTTCTATAGTAATTATTGGCGCCATTGTTATAGGCAAAGATATGCTTCCAAAATTAAATCACTCCGGACAATTCCAGATGCGTGTAATTTGCCCGGAAGGCATGCGAATTGAGCGTACTGAAGACAGGGTGCTAAAAATTATAGGAGTGATTGAAAGCATAGTAGGTAAAGAAAATATTTCCATATCATCTGCTTTTGTGGGTAATACACCTTCCAGTTATGGCACGAACGCATTATACATTTTTAATTCGGGGCCGCATGAAGCTGTATTACAAATAGATTTAAACCATAAATACCATGTAAAGAATTTAGATGAGTTAAAAGAAACTATCCGCACCAAAGTAAAAGAACAAGTGGGCGATGTACATATTTCATTTGAACCCATTGAGTTAACGGATAAAATTATGAGCCAGGGAGCATTAACTCCAATTGAAATAATGATTGGTGGAAAAGATTTAAACGATGGAAAAGCATATGCTAACAAAGTAATTAAGGAGTTAAAAAAAATTAATTACCTGCGCGATATTAGAATTAATCAGCCTCTTAACT